>JAFTBX010000034.1 GCA_017455005.1 Lachnospiraceae bacterium
AGAATACAGCGGATTTACCGGCGGAGACGGCAAGCTGGTCATGACAGCCGGGAAGGAAGATGCGGGCAATGCTGACGCTTCGGAAGGGAGCGGAGCCGGTAAGGCAGCTCTCTGGACGGACGGCCGTTACTTTACGCAGGCAGAAAATCAGCTCGCGGGCAGCGGCATCGAACTGATGCGCATGGGCGAGCCGGAGACACCGCTGATGAACGATTGGATCCTTGAGAACCTTCCTGAAGGCGGCACACTCGGATTTGACGGAAAATGCACCCCGTTCCGCGAAGGAAAGGCACTGGCGGACAAGGTCCATACCAAGGGCGTACGCTGCGTATATGAAAGAGACCTCTGCGGCGAACTGTGGGAGACAAGACCGGCACAGAAAGTTACGCCGTGCTGGATCCTTGATGAGAAATACACCGGCAAGTCCGCGGCAGATAAGATCGCGGACATGAAGAACGCGATGGAAAAGGCAGGCGCGGACGCGCATATCCTGACCACGGTGGACGACATTGCCTGGCTGCTGAACTTAAGAGCCGACGATGTCCCGAACAACCCGGTCTTTATGTCCTATCTGATGATCGCGCCTGATGGAGAGACCAGGCTCTATACGGAAGCCGGCCACATCACGGACGAAGTGGCAGAGTACCTGAAGGATCTCGGCGTACATGTATTCCCGTATCACCAGATCTACGAAGACGTGAAGGCACTGAAGGGCGACATTGCCGTACTCTTAGATAAAAAGCGCTGCAATTATACGATCGTCAGCAGCATCCCGGCGGAAGTAAGGATCATTGGCAGGATCAACCCGGAGGCGGAGGCAAAGGCCTGCAAGAACGAAGTCGAGCGCGCCAATATTCGCATCGCCCAGCACAAAGACAGCGTGGCGCTGACAAAGTTCATGCACTGGTTTATGACCGAGGGCCTGGAGCTGGCGCAGCAGGCGGAAGAGCAGGCAAAGGCTGCGGGCATAAGCGTAAAAGAATTATATGCCAATGCTGCCGCCGCTGAAGAGGACGGCGCAAAGCTGACCCGTTTCACCGAGTGGACCGTGGCCGAAAAGCTCCACAGCTTCCGTGCGGCGCAGCCGGGCTTCTTTGACGAGAGCTTCGGAACGATTTCCGCATACGGTGGCAATGCTGCCATGGCGCACTACGCGCCGACCCCGGACCCGGCACTCGACACCCCGATCGAGCCGCGCGGCCTCTATCTGGTGGACTCCGGCGGACAGTATCCGGAGGGTACGACGGATGTGACGAGGACCTGGAGCTGCGGACCGATCACAACGGAAGAACGCACCGGTTATACTCTGACCGTGATGGCAAACCTTCGTCTCGGCGATGCGAAGTTCCTTGAAGGCACCTCGGGTCTCGTACTGGATTACGCGGCACGTGAGCCGTTCTGGCGCCTGGGCATGAACTATAACCACGGAACGGGCCACGGCGTAGGCCATGTGCTGAACGTGCATGAGGCACCCGTCGGCATCCGTTACAAGGCAGCCGACATCGAAGGCGCTTGGCCGCTTCTCGAAGGCATGTACCTTTCAGATGAGCCGGGAAGCTATGTGGCAGGCCGTTACGGAGTCCGCATTGAAAACCTGGTCCTGGTCGTACCTTATTGCACCAACGAGTACGGCCGCTTCATGAAGTTCGAAACGGTCAACTTCTGCCCGGTGGACAGGGCCTGCCTGGATGTCAGTCTGATGGACGAGCGGGATATTCACCTGCTGAACCTCTACCATAAGAAAGTATATGATGAACTTGCGGATGATATGACACCTGAGGAGCGCGAGTGGCTTGAGGCAATGTGCGCGCCGATCGTGAGAAAGGCATAATCGCAGACGATACAAACCGGGTTCGAAACTGTAATACACGGAGCTTTGGATATGAGATACGACACGCAAAAGCTGCGGCAGGCGCTGCAGGACGAATATATGGCGGCGATGGTCGTCGGGTTTACGGAGGACACGCCGAGCCTGACAGACCTTGAGTTTGCGACGGATGAATGGCTCGTAGAAGAAGCAAAGCGCCAGGGGTACGACATGCAGGAGTTCGAGCTCGCAGAGGACGAGGAAGGATCAACGGATGGCTCCTCCCGGGATGCTGCGGTTTCGGATGCCTTTGCTGATGCCAATGCTGCCGGCTCAGGAAGCGGTTTCGGCAGCTTTCAGATGGACCAGTTCATGATGCTCGATGATGAAGATGACGATGCTGACGTTGACGGGTCAGGTGACGGGAAAGCTGCTCCTGCAGGAGGTATGTGATGCTGCAGATGCATGAGGTATCTGTTATCGGAGGCAGAAGAGTATACCTTACCGGCAGGCCTGGCGGCATGACTGAAGCAGATCTTGTCGGAAACAGTATCCCCGTGATCTTCTGGCCGGTATCCGAGGAACACGGTCAGAGTCTTGGCGAAGCGGCGAAGTATGTTGCGACTCGTATTAATGAATCGACCCGGGAAACGGACCGTTACGTCCTGGCTGCATTTGAAGTAAAGGACTGGAACCTGGAGCTTGCTCCCTGGAAGGCGGAGATCCCAGAGATCGGTCAGAACTTCGGCGGAGAAGGGGAAGAAACGCTCCGGTGGATTCAGGATGCCGCGATGCCTTGGCTGCAGAGCGAGGCGGCTACTCAGGAAGAAGAATGTGGACAACCCGAAGTAACAGTCTCAACAGAGACCGTAGAAACAGCAGATACACTCTCAACAACTGAACATTTCACTTATTATATTGCCGGATACTCCCTCGGCGGGCTTTTCGCGCTGTGGGCACTGACAGTATCGGCAGCATTTGCAGGAGCGGCAGCGTGTTCGGCGTCGCAGTGGTTCCCGGGATGGTTGGATCACCTTGAGGAGAAGGGTCTCGCAGACATTGCGGAATGTTCCGAGAACCCGGCATCAACGGAAAAGGCGAACAGAATTGTCTACCTGAGCCTGGGAGGCAAGGAGCATAAGACACCCAATCCATTTGTGGCGACGATCCTGGACGCGACAAAGCGGTGTGACGCTTTGCTGGAAAAGGATGCGGCGGTCAGAAAGCATGTGCTGGAAATGAACCGCGGCGGGCATTTTTCCGATCCGGACGGCAGAGTCGCGAAAGGCATTGTCTGGATTCTGAAAAACCGATAAGTGGACATAAGTACAATCTCAAAACAATTTTAAAAATACGGTTGACACTTCACGGATGAGTGTGCTATACTCATGAAGCTTTGAGAAAAGCACAGGCTGATGTAGCACAGGTGGTAGTGCGTCGCATTGGTAATGCGGAGGTCACGAGTCCGAGTCTCGTCATCAGCTTCACGAAAGCCCTTGATTCAAGGGCTTTTTTTTGTCTAAAAACTGAGCAACAACCCTCTTTGCATTAGCGGTTTTTAATCATCTGACAGACTTTATAAAAATTATTAATCAACCTTCTTGAATACTTTCATCATCCGCAAGACCCGCAAACCCTTGTATTGTGAGGAAACCGCGTTATAATGTAGAAGAGATTCAAGGAAAATGCAGGGCGTGCCGCGGCGGTTCATTGCAGTCGGAGAGCTCTGAAAGATTGAAAAATGTGACGCCGTATGGCTCACATCATGGAAAGTATCAGGAGGAAATCACAATGTTAAAGGTTGATCAGATCACAGTAAACGGCATCGAAGCACTTGGCGTAACTCTTCCGGCTCCGGGCGGAGAGGGACATCCGAACATGATCGTTGTTCCCTGCAAGAAGGGCTATCTTATGTGCGGATATCTGAACATGGAAGCAGCTGAGAAGTTCGGCGACGCAGCAGTTCTTGTCGGCGGCGCAGACCTGCAGGCAGTTCTTTCCAACCCGATCAAGGGCATGACCACTGCAGCAGCTAAGCTTGGCGTAAAGGAAGGCATGACCGGCGCTGAGGCTTCCGCAGTTCTGAACAAATAAAAAACAGGCAGAAGAAATTATTTATGAAAGACCCGAGGGAAGTCCCAAGGGCCTTTTTTTATTGCGTTCATGCCTTTCCTGGGTTAAGATAGCACAGGGAGAAAAGTACTTGAGAATCGCACGTTCAGATTTGGCCGATCTGCAGAGAACTGACAGACCGTATTATATAAGGCAGATAACGATGATCATACGCAGAGAATATCATTTTACAGGAATCGTACAGGGCGTGGGTTTCCGCTGGAGAGCACGTCACGCCGCTGCCGGCATGGGCATCACCGGATGGGTGCACAACGAATGGGACGGATCCGTCACGATGCAGGCGCAGGGAAGCGAGTTTCAGCTGGACCGGCTTTTGGAAGCAGTGAACGGCGGCGACTATATTGTCATCGATTCGGTCGAGGCGAAGGAACTTCCGCTCGAGGAAGATGAGTATGGATTTCATGTACGCTGAATGCGTGCTTTGCCGCATAAAACTAAGAGGCAATTGAGTTTAGACACGGTTGATATAAGATGCAACTATTTTTGGAAATGAACACGGAAACAGTAAACGGTCACGAACTTAAGATTGAGATCATCCGCTCCGCCAGGAAAACCATCTCCCTTGAGATGAAGCCGGGCGGCGTTCTTATCGTACGCGCGCCCCGGCGCATGTCGGAAAAGGCGGTCATGGACGTGGTCGCAAAGCACAGCCTCTGGATATCAAGACGCCTGAAAAAACAGCAGGAGCTTGCGGAGCAGGCAGGAAAGGAAACTGCCAATGTACTCGGCCCGGAAGAACTCAAAAAACTTAAGAAAAAAGCGCGCAAGGTCTTTGCGGAGCGGGCGGCATATTTTGCCCCGCTTGTGGGTGTGGACTACCACAGCATCAGCATCCGCTTGCAGAAGTCCCGCTTCGGAAGCTGCTCCGCGAAAGGAAACCTGAATTTTAACGCGGCGCTTTTGCTGGCACCGGCAGAGACGCTCGACTATGTCGTCGTGCACGAGCTCTGCCATCGGCTGGAGATGAACCACTCGCCGCGGTTCTGGAGGGAAGTGGAGAGGGTACTCCCGGATTACCGAAGACAGAAGAAATGGCTGAAGGATAACGGCAGTCTGATCCTTGCGCGTTGCGGCGTTGTCTGAGTAAAGTGTAGTATTATTCACAATAGTGATAGCGAAACATATTGTACTGCCTTGCATTTATCACATTACTATGCTAAACTTAAAGGCAGTTTATATTTAGAAGGGTTATTGCAAATGAGAAAAGCGCTGTTATCTACAGCAGAGCATAGCAGTGATGAGCAGGCAGGGGAGATGCTGCCTTTCTTTTTGTACGTAGCTTTTCAGTGATTTTACGGGAACCGGATCGTTCAGAATGGAACTGTTCGGGTCTCTTTTCATTTGCTCTTTCTTTTAGTATAAGGAAAGAGCGGCAGCAGCTGCCGAGGCAAATGCTGTGCCAACGGCAGTATAACACATAGTAAAGAAGAAGGTAGCAATGACAAGGTATATCATCAAACGACTGATCCTGGCGATCCTGACGGTGTTCATCATCGCCGCCATTACGTTTTTCCTGATGCATGCAGTCCCCGGCGGACCGTTCAACAGGGAGAAGGCGCTTTCCGAAGCGACCATTCAGGCGCTGAATGAGCGCTATGGCCTCGATAAGCCTCTGATTGCGCAGTTTGGACTGTATCTGAAGGGCCTTCTGCACGGAGATTTCGGCGTTTCCTTAAAGAATGGCCGTGAGATCTCCTCGATCTTCGCCGAGTCTTTCCCGATTTCCTGCAAGCTGGGCCTGATGGCAGTCGGAGTGGCGCTGGTCGTCGGCACGGTCCTCGGATCGATCGCGGCACTGATGCGTAACAAGATGCCGGACAGGATCATCATTTTCGTTACTACGCTGCTGACCTCGATTCCGAGTTTCATCCTTGCGACCTTCCTGCTTCTGATCTTCTGTATCGAGCTCGGATGGGTGCAGGTATGGAGTGCTAATTCCAACAACTATATCCTTCCGGTCTGCGCGCTTGCAGCATACCCGATGGCTTACACTACGAGACTTGCGAAGAGCAGCATGCTGGACGCGCTCGGACAGGACTACATCCGTACCGCGCGGGCAAAGGGCGTCAACAAGTTCGTCATCATCTTTAAGCACGCGCTCAGAAACTCGCTGATCCCGGTCATCACTTATGCGGGACCGCAGATTGCTTATATCATCACGGGTTCCATGGTCATCGAGCATGTCTTTACGATCGGCGGCATCGGCTCCAAGTTTGTCAGTGCCATCGGTAACCGTGACTATACCCTGATCATGGCGACAACGATCTTCCTTGCAGTGCTGATGGTTGCGGCGACCCTGATCTGCGACATCGTCTACAAGCTCGTTGACCCGAGAATCAAGTTTGACTAAGGGACAGCATTAACACCGGGAGCATTTACATAGTAAAATGTTTCGTCCGACAAGAGGACGACGAAACCCAGAGCAGCTAAAAGAGAGTATTTATCATATGGATAATCAGTATAACCCCAACGAAGCACCTGCAAAGCACATGTTCAGCATGCAGCTGGATCCGCAGATGTTCGAAAAAGCAACAGACGAAGAAAAGCAGCAGCAGGAGGTCATGAGCGAGTCCACGACCTTCTTCCGCGACGGTATGCGACGTTTAAGGAAGAACAAGCTCTCCATGTTCGGCATCATTGTCCTGTTCGCGATCCTGATCGGCATCACGGCCGCTCCGCACATTGTGCCTTACGGCTATGAGGAGATCCTTTCTGTTGAAGGAAGACGTGACAAGGGCGCCAAGAACTTAAAGCCCTTCGAATACAGCAAGATGGAACAGCAGTACATCGCCAAGGGCGGCGAGCGCTTCCCGCATATTTTCGGCACGGACGAGCAGTGCCGTGATTACTTTATCCGAGTTATCTACGGCACCCGCGTCAGCCTGACGGTCGGCTTCTTCGCAAGTATCATCGTCCTGATCATCGGCATGCTGTACGGCAGTATTTCGGGGTATATCGGCGGAAGGGTCGATATGATCATGATGCGTATCGTGGACGTCATATACTCGCTGCCCGATATGCTGATGGTCATCCTGCTGTCGGTTGTCCTTCCTTCGCTGATCTCGTTCCCGCCGGATTCGTTCTTCGGCAAGATGGGACCGAATATGGTGTCGCTCTTCATCGTTTTCGGCCTTCTGTACTGGGTCGGTATGGCCCGCCTGATCCGCGGCCAGATCCTTTCCATTAAGGAAAATGACTACATCCTCGCAGCACAGTCCACCGGCGCATCCGCAGGCAGGATCATCCGCAGGCATATCATTCCGAACTGTCTGTCGGTCATCATTGTCTCGACCGCGCTGCAGATCCCGTCCGCGATCTTTACGGAGAGCTACCTTTCCTTCATCGGACTGGGCGTGCAGGCGCCGATGCCTTCTTTAGGTTCCCTTGCCAATGCTGCCCGCGGCGGTATCAACACGTATCCCTTTAAGCTGGTATATCCGTCGATCATGATCTGTCTCATCGTGCTGAGCCTCAACCTGCTCGGCGACGGCCTCAGAGACGCCTTTGATCCGAAACTGAGACGATAAGAGGTGGCAGAGTATGAAAGAGTATGAACATTTGCTGAGTGTGCAGGATCTGCACACGACATTTACAACAGATAACGGTGAGGTCCATGCGGTCAATGGCGTATCATTTGATCTGGACGAGCATAAAGTCCTCGGTATCGTCGGTGAGTCAGGCTCCGGCAAGTCGGTCACGGCTTACTCCGTCATGCAGATCCTGGCGGAAAACGGCCGGATCTCCGGCGGCAGGATCCTCTATAAAGGTGAGGATATTTCAAAGTGGAATGAAAAGAAGATGTCCGGATTCCGCGGCAAGAACTGTTCCATCATCTTCCAGGATCCGATGACTTCACTGAACCCGGTCTTCACCGTCGGCAATCAGCTGATGGAAGCAATCACGCTCCATACGGATAAGCGCGGCGCCGCTGCAAAAGCGCGTGCGGTCGAGATGCTGGAACTTGTTGGCATCAACGAGCCGGAGAAACGTTTAAAGCAGTATCCGTTCGAGCTTTCCGGCGGTATGCGCCAGAGAGTCATGATCGCCATGGCACTGGCCTGCGAGCCGGACATCCTGATCGCGGACGAGCCGACGACGGCACTTGACGTGACGATCCAGGCACAGATCCTCGAGCTGATGCTTGATATCCAGAAGAAACTCGGCATGGCCATCATCATGGTCACCCATGACCTGGGCGTCATTGCCGAGATGTGCGACGAGATCATCGTCATGTACGGTGGACGTGTCTGCGAACGCGGCACAGCGGACGAGATCTTCTACAATCCGAAACACGAATATACCAAGGGCCTGCTGCATTCGATCCCGAGTGTGAGCGGCTCTAAAGAAAAGCTCCAGCCGATCGAAGGCACACCGATCAATATGCTGAATATGCCGAAGGGCTGCGCGTTCTGCCCGCGGTGCAAGGAAGCAATGAAGGTATGTCTGGAGATGGTACCGGAGGAGCGTATCATCAACAATGACCATACAGCAGCCTGCTGGATCAATGTCCGTGACGGGATCGCGGGCGACCCTGTCGTAAAGAAAGAAGAGGAGGTGACATCAAATGGCTGAACATCTGCTGGAAGTTGAACACCTCAAACAGTATTTCCCGGTCAGGGACGGATGGTTTTCCACCAAGCCGCTGAAGGCGGTCGATGATGTCTCCTTCAGTATTGATCCGGGCGAGACTCTCGGCCTTGTCGGAGAGTCGGGCTGTGGCAAGACGACGGTCGGACGCAGCATTCTCAGACTTTATGAGCCGACGGACGGCGTCGTCCGTTTTGACGGCGAAGAAGTGACCGCGCGCAATATCCACGCGCTCCGCAGGAAGATGCAGATGGTCTTCCAGGATCCGTATTCCTCACTCAACCCGCGTATGACGGTCGAGGACATCATCGGCGAGCCGCTGGATGTGCATCATATGTACAGCGGACGCGCGGAACGCAGAGAGCGTATTCTGGAGCTGATGAGCATTGTAGGATTAAACGCGGAGCATGCAACGCGCTACGCGCATGAGTTCTCCGGCGGTCAGCGTCAGCGTATCGGCATTGCGAGAGCGCTGGCGGTCAATCCGAAGTTCATCGTCTGTGATGAGCCGGTATCCGCTCTGGACGTTTCGATCCAGGCACAGGTCATCAACATGTTCGAGGAGCTGCAGGAAAAACTGGGCGTGGCGTATCTTTTCATCGCCCATGACCTGCTTGTTGTACGCCATATTTCCAAGAACATCGCGGTCATGTATCTCGGCCATATGGTCGAGACTGCCGAGGCAAACGAGCTGATGGATCATCCGATCCACCCGTATACGGAGTCCCTGCTTTCCGCGGTTCCGATCCCGGATCCGAAGATCGCGCGGCAGAAGAAGAGGATCATGCTTGAGGGCAATGTACCGAGCCCGTTAAACATGCCGACCGGATGTCCGTTCCGTACGCGCTGCAACTATTCGACGGATAAATGTGCCGAAGCATGTCCGGAGCTTACGGACCGCGGCAATGGCCACAAGGTTGCATGCTGGAACCGCTGATTCCCGAGCCATGCAAAGCCCTGTGGATGATCCTGCCGGGATCAAAAGGGGATTGCAGGATATAAGATCACTACGCTTTATTGCATGCGGCAGATTCAGACAGAGAGACCCTCTGTGTTCCTGACGCCGCAGATATAATAAAGAAATCCAATCTTCGGGCCAACCTATGACCCGGACAAGTATTATCAAAGGAGGAAAAGAAACACTATGAAAAAGCAACTTGCACTTGTTCTTGCTGCAGTCATGGTAAGTGCTTCTCTCGCAGCCTGCGGATCAAGCGGCGGCGCGGCAGAGACCACGGCAGCTCCGGCAGCTACCGAGGCAGCTGCAGAGACCGAAGCAGCTGAGACTGAAGCAGCAGAGACAGAGGCTCCGGCTGAAGCAGAAGCATCTGATGAGGCTCCTGACGCAGCAGCTCTTGTCAGCGACGCATTCATCGATCCGGTCAACGACTGGGCAAAGTATGACGAGCTGATTGCAGAGATCAAGGCAGAGACCGACATGGCACATCGTACCGAGCTGATGCATCAGGCTGAGGACATCCTGATGAGCAACTACGCTGTTGTCCCGATCTACTACTACAACGATCTCTACATGGAGAAGGACTATGTCAAGGGCGTATATGCAAACTCATTCGCTACCAAGTTCTTCATGTATGCTACTCTTGAGAACGGTTCCGACACCCTTCGCCTGAACCTGGCTTCTGAGCCGGATTACCTTGATCCCGCTCTGAACTCTTCCGTAGACGGTGCCTGCCTTGCGGCAAATTCCTTCTCGGGTCTTTATACCTACAACGCTGAAGGCAAGCCGGTTCCGGCATGCGCTGAGAGCTATGAGGTTTCCGAGGATGGTCTGACCTACACCGTTAAGCTGAAGGAAGGCCTCAAGTGGTCCGATGGTTCCGATCTTACCGCAAGCGACTTCGTTTACAGCTGGAAGAGAGCTACTGATCCGAAGACCGCTGCAGACTACGAGTACATGTTCTCCGGTTTCGACGGATATGCTGATGGCAACATCAATGTTACCGCTGTCGACGACACCACCCTTGAGTTTGTTCTGTCTGCTCCGTGCGCATACATGGAAGACCTGATGGCATTCCCGACCTTCTATCCGGTCAAGCAGGAGGCTGTTGAGTCCTATGCTGACTGGGAGACCACTCCGGGCGGATGGTGCCAGGAAGCAGGTTTCGTATCCAACGGCGCTTACGTCTGCACCGGCTGGAACCATGACACTTCCATGACCTATGAGAAGAACCCGTACTTCTGGGATGCTGACAACGTCAAGATTGAGAAGCTTGAGTTCATGCTTTCCGCAGATGACACCGCGATCTTCTCCGCTTACAACGCAGGCGATGTTGATTTCATCGACACCGTACCGACAGACGAAGTCCAGGGCCTGATCAACTCCCAGAATCCGGAGTTCAAGGTCATCGACGAGCTTGGTACCTACTACATCGCATTCAACGTCAACTCCAAACTGTTCGAGGGCAAGACTCCGGAGCAGGCAGCATGCATGCGTGAGGCTATCAACCTTCTCATCGACAGAGACTACATCGTAGAGAACATCGGCCAGACCGGACAGGTCATCGCTACTTCCTACATCCCGCTTGGTATGATGGACGGCAACGGCGGCACCTTCAAGAGCGATCCGGCAGTCGGCTACTATGATGCATATGCTATCAATGATGACTATGAGGGCACCATCGCAAAGGCTACCGAGCTTATGAAGGCAGCTGGCTTCAAGTTCGGCGAGGACGGCATGCTTTCCGAAGAGACTCCGCTGCAGATCGAGTATCTGACCAATGACGGTACCGGTCACGTAGCAATCGCTGAGTCCCTGCAGCAGGATCTGGGTGCGATCGGCATCAACCTTACCATCCAGAAGCAGGAGTGGAACGTCTTCCTTGAGGAGCGTAAGAACGGCAACTTCGATATGGCACGTGAGGGCTGGATCGCTGACTTCAACGACCCGATCAACATGCTTGAGATGTTCACCACCACTTCCGGCAACAACGACCCGCAGTACGGCCGCAAGTAATCCGGACGCTATAAGCGAACTGAATTCATGAACTATAAGAACACCCGGTTGTGTGTATGCACAGTCGGGTGTTTTTTGTGAAGAGTGTCTTTTGAAATGCTGTGGGGCGGTATGCCCGGCACGGCTCGTGCCAGAGCATCAGGAGCTATGATGAGTTGTGCACTATGCAAAAGAAAGATGCAAAATAATGATAATGTGTTAACAGTTTTGCTCAAAATGTGTTATACTGTGAAATGAAGTATGGATATTGTTTAAACAAATCTCATATAAGATCGATCAGTAAAGGAGGAAACCCATGGGCAAATTTGTAGTAACACAGGCAAAAACAGGCATTAAGTTCAGCTTGAAGGCATCCAACGGACAGGTCATTGCGTCTTCACAGGTCTATAAGTCCTTAAAGAGCTGCCTCGCAGGCATCCAGAGCGTGATCGTGAACAGCGCTGTCGCTCCGATCGAAGATCAGACGGTCGAAGGCTTTGCGGCTGAAAAGTGCCCGAAGTTTGAGGTCTATACGGATAAGGCCGGCGAGACACGTTTCCGCCTGAAGGCTAAAAACGGCCAGATCATCGCGACCGGAGAGGGCTACAAGACGATGAAGTCCTGCTTAAACGGCATTGCAAGTATCCGCAAGAATGCTGCGGAGAGCGAGGTTGTTCAGGATCTCTGATCCTGCGGCACCATTTCCGCGACCTCGAGTACATTGCCGCGCACATAAAAACGCACATCATAGTTGCAGTAGTAGAACCCGTAACGGCGTTTGCCGTCATTGTCCGCATCATAACGCGGACGGGGGTCCTCGCGTAAAACTTCATACAAAGCTTCCTGCTGCTCTAAGCTCAGGGAGCTTTTTTTGATGAGTTCCATGGGATCGGTGACCGTGAGTTCCTGGAAGGGCATCTCGTCTACGAAGCCGTTCCTTGCGTCGGGGTGGGAGTCATAGATGCTGATATAGGGCTTGATGTCATAGATCGGCGTGCCGTCCATCATGTCAATGCCGGAAACGTGTAAGACCGGACCCTGATCCTCCGTCATTTCAACCGAATCTAAGCGCACGGAGCTTAAGCCGATGCTGTTCGGGCGGAAGGGGGAGCGGGTGGCCCAGACGCCGACATGGGTCTTTCCGCCAAGCCTCGGCGGCTTGGAAGTAGCGGACCAGTCCGCGCGGTGCGCAAGCGAAAAGTCCCAAAGGATCCAGAGATAGCTGAATCCGTCGAGCCCCTTCACGCCCTCGGGGTTGCGGTAATAGGGTTCAAAGACGATGCGGCCTTTTAACCCGTCCACGAGCCCGCTCTGGCGCGGCAGGCCGAACTTGGTCGGAAAATCCGTATAAATATGTGCTACCGGTCTGATCTCCATCCGGGATCCTCCTTTTTACTTTTCAACCGGGGCTGCTTATGATAAAATCAGCTGTACTGATAATAGAGTCTACCACAAATCGGTTTCCGGATTCAAGATAGGCACTGACATACATTCGATACAGGAGAATCAACCATGGCGATGAACGAACAGAAGATAGAAGGACGCAATGCGGTGCTGGAGGCGCTGCGCGCTGACAGAAGCGTGGACCGCGTACTGATCCTGGACGGTGCGCATGATAACGCGCTCGGCAGCATTATCCGGGAAGTAAAAAAGCACCCGGAGACCAAGCTGGATTTCGTGCAGAAGAAAAAGCTCGACGACTTAAGCGAGACCGGAAAGCACCAGGGCGTCATCGCGTTTACGGCGGCTTATGATTATGCGACGGTGGATGACATCCTTGAGAACGCAAAGGATAAGGGAGAGGATCCGTTTATCTTCATCCTGGACGGCATTGAGGATCCGCACAACCTCGGCGCGATCATCCGTACCGCCAATCTTTGCGGCGCGCACGGCGTCATCATCCGCCTGAACAGGGCAGTGGGACTGACGGCAGTCGTTTCCAAGGCCTCGGCAGGCGCACTCAACTATACGCCGGTGGCGAAGGTCACCAACATCAACGCTGCGATCGAAGCCCTCAAGAAAGAAGGACTGTGGTTCGTCTGCGCGGATATGGGCGGAGAGACGATGTATAAGATGAACCTGAAGGGCCCGATCGGCCTTGTTATCGGCAACGAGGGAAAAGGCGTCTCGGAGCTTGTGAAGAAGAACTGCGACATGATCGCGTCGATCCCCATGTACGGCGACATTGACTCCCTCAACGCTTCCGTGGCGACGGGCGTGCTCGCCTGGGAGATCGTCAGGCAGCGGCATTTCGGAAAGTAAAATCTACACAGAAAGCGTATGTTGTGTTATAATAATAATTTGTTTATTACTGTTTTACAAAGGAGCAGACTATGGCAGACGATAAGATGAAGATGACAGATGCAAATGCAGACGCAGCGGCAGAAAGTGCTGAGGTCATTTCCAAGAACTTTATAGAGCGTGAGATCGATAAGGATCTTGCGGAGGGTGTTTATGATCATGTATGCACCCGTTTCCCGCCCGAACCGAACGGCTATCTCCACATCGGACATGCCAAGTCGATCCTTTTGAACTACGGACTGGCGGAAGAGTACGGCGGAACCTTCCATTTCCGCTTTGACGACACCAACCCGGTCAAAGAGAAGACAGAGTTCGTTAACTCCATTGTGGCGGACGTCGAATGGCTCGGCGCGAAGTACGTCGGCGGCGTTCGTTTCGCTTCCAACTACTTTGACGAGATGTATGAAAAGGCAGTGTTCCTGATCAAAAAGGGCAAGGCCTATGTTTCCGACCTGACGGCAGATGAGATCCGCGCGACCCGCGGCGATTTCAAGACCCCCGGCCAGGAGGATCCGGGCCGCAATCGTACCATCGAGGAGAACCTTAAGCTCTTTGAGGAGATGAAGGAAGGCAAGTACGAGGACGGATCCAAGGTACTCCGTGCCAAGATCGATATGGCATCCGGCAACATTAACATGAGAGACCCGGTCATCTACCGTATCGCGCGCCTGACCCACCACAACACAGGCGACAAATGGTGCATCTATCCGATGTACGACTACGCGCATCCGATCGAGGACGCGATCGAGGGCATCACCCACAGCATCTGTACGCTGGAGTTTGAGGACCATCGTCCGCTTTATGACTGGGTCGTAAAGGAGTGCGAGTACAAGGAACCCCCGCGCCAGATCGAGTTCGCAAAGATGTATCTGACGAACGTCGTCACCGGCAAGCGTTATATCAAGCGCCTTGTTGAAAACGGCACCGTAGACGGCTGGGATGATCCGCGTCTCGTTACGATCGCGGCACTTCGCCGCAGAGGCTATACCCCGGAGGCGATCCGCAAGTTCGTTGAGCTTGCCGGCGTTTCCAAGGCGGATTCCAGCTGTGAGCTCGATATGCTCGAGTACTGCATCCGTGACGACTTAAAGCTTAAGAAGCCGCGTATGCTCGCCGTGCTGCATCCGGTGAAGCTCATCATCGATAACTACCCCGAAGGCCAGAGCGAGACCCTTGATATGCCGAACAACCTGGAGGTCCCGGAGATGGGTTCCCGCAAGGTTACCTTCGGCCGCAACCTCTGGATCGAGCAGGACGACTTCATGGAGATCCCGCCGCATAAGTACTTCCGTATGTTCCCGGGCAATGAGGTCCGCCTGATGGGCGCTTACCTCGTAAAGTGCACCGGCTGTGACAAGGATGCCGACGGCAATGTCATCGCCGTTCACGCGACCTATGATCCGGAGCAGAAGTCCGGCTCCGAGACCCGCAAGGTCAAGGGTACGATCCACTGGGTCAATGCCGACGACTGCTTCGACGCGACTGTCCGTCTATATGAAAACCTCGTCGATGAGGAAAAGGGCAAGCTCGACGCGGAAGGCAACCTGAACTTAAATCCGAATTCACTGACCGTTCTTGAAGGCTGCAAGCTGGAGCCGGCGCTGAAGGACACCAAGGCGTATGACAGCTTCCAGTTCGTCCGCAACGGATATTTCTGTGTGGACAGCCACGACTCCAAGCCGGGCGTACCGGTCTTTAACCGTGTCGTCGGCCTGAAGAGCAGCTTTAAGATGCCGAAGTAAGTTTATTCAGCCTGCGGGCGTTTTGAGCGCTGTGCGCTGAAACGCCCGAAGCTTTTGCAATCACTTGCGCAGATTAATTTCTTATGACAGATACGAACCAGCAACAACCGAAAAGCGTGATCCAGCTTGAACACGAGCGCGCGGGTATCAATACGGATATCGGCATGATCGTTCCTGAGAGCCTGCAGCAGAAAGCTGCAGGTGTTTCGAGTGAGAAGGATGAGGAACAGGACGCGCTCAGAGAGTCGGTCATTCAGCCGAGGACGCTGGAAGAACCGGTTTCCACGTCGCCGGATGACCTCTTTAACGACCTGATCCGCATATTCCGCCGTTATCGTCCGAATGACGACATCACGCGCATCCGCATGGCCTATGACGTCGCGCGTGAGCAGCATAAGGACCAGAAACGCAAGTCCGGTGAGCCCTACATTATCCATCCCTTAAATGTCGCGATCATCCTCGCGGAGATGGAGATGGATCCCGAGACACTGATCGCGGCGCTGCTGCATGACGTGGTCGAGGATACGGACATGACGCTCGACCAGGTCGAAGAGCTCTTCGGCGAGGATGTGGCGGTCATGGTCAATGGCGTCACCAAGCTGACCCAGATCAACTATAACGCCGATAAGATCGAAGTACAGGCGGAGAACCTGCGCAAGATGTTTGTCGCGATGGCAAAGGACATCCGCGTCGTCATCATCAAGCTTGCCGACCGCCTTCACAACCTTCGTACGCTGCAGTATCAGTCCAAGGCAAAGCAGGAGGAAAAGGCCAGGGAGACCCTGGATATCTATTCGCCGCTTGCTGAGAGACTCGGTATCAGCAAGATGAAGATCGAGCTCGACGATATTTCCCTGAAGTACTTAAAACCGGATGTCTACAGAGACCTTGTCGACAAGATCGCCCTCAAGAAAGAGGAGCGTGAGCAGATCATCGCCGACATTGTCAACGAAGTCTCCGAGCATCTGCAGAAGGCCGATATCAATGCGGTCATGATGGGCAGAGTCAAGCACTTCTTCAGCATTTACAAGAAGATGGTCAAGCAGGATAAGACGGTCGATCAGATCTACGACCTGTTTGCCGTGCGTATCCTGGTGGAAAGCGTCAAGGACTGCTATGCGGCGCTCGGCGTCATCCACGAGCTCTATAAGCCGATCCCGGGCCGCTTCAAGGACTACATCGCGATGCCCAAGCCGAACATGTATCAGTCGCTGCATACGACGCTGATCGGTAAGGACGGCACGCCGTTTGAGATACAGATCCGTACCTTCGAGATGCACCGTGTCGCGGAGTTCGGTATTGCCGCGCACTGGAAGTATAAGGAGAGCGGCGGGTCCACCCAGAAGGCGGACAGCGTCGACGACGAGAAGATGGCATGGCTCCGCCAGGTCCTGGAGTGGCAGAAGGATACCGAGGACGGAAAGGAGTTCCTGAACCTCGTCAAGTCGGATTTCGACCTGTTTAATGAGAACGTTTACTGCTTCACGCCGACCGGCGACGTAAAGAGCCTGCCGATGGGATCAACGCCGATCGACTTTGCGTACAGCATCCACTCGGCTGTCGGCAACAAGATGGTCGGAGCGCGCGTCAACGGACGCCTGGTCCCCATCGACTATAAGCTTGAAAACGGCGACCAGATCGAGATCATCACCTCTCAGAACTCCAAGGGCCCGAGCCGCGACTGGCTGGGCATGGTCAAGTCTACGCAGGCGCGCAGCAAGATCAACGCCTGGTTTAAGACTGAGAACAAGGACGAGAACATTGCCCGCGGCAAGGAAGCCATCGAGCGTTACTGCCGACAGAAGGGTTATATATTAAGCGACCTGATGAAGCCCGAGTGCGTGGACGCGGTCCTGCAGAGATATGCCCTGAAGGACTGGACTGCGGTGCAGGCATCCGTCGGACACGGCGGCCTCAAGGAGAGCCAGATCGTCGGCAAGCTCCATGAGACGCTTGTCAAGATGGAGAAGCGCAACCAGACCGATGAGGATATCCTCAAGGCACACGGCGATGGCGAGATCGGAGATATTTCCAACCCGACGGTGAAAAAGAGCCTCCGCGGCGGTATCGTCGTGCGCGGTATCGATGACCTGTCTGCGCGCTGCGCACACTGCTGCAACCCGGTACCCGGCGATGAGATCGTGGGCTTTGTCACCCGCGGACGCGGCATCACAGTGCACCGAACCGACTGCATTAACATGATCAACCTGCCGCCGGACGATCGTAACCGCCTGATCGAGGCAGAATGGGATACTTCGAACGAGGAGAGCAACGACACTTACTCCGCGGAGATCCGCATCTACTGCAATAACAGGATCGGCCTGCTGGTCGACATCAGCCGCGTCTTTACCGAGGCGGGCATCGACATCACCAGCATCAACCTGAAGAACGCGAAGAAGGGCACGGCCACGCTGACGCTGACATTCGACATCCACGGCAAGGACGAGCTGGCGCATGTGCTCGAAAAGCTCCGCTCGATCAAGGACGTCCTGGACGTGACAAGAACGACAGGGTGATCAGGTGGTGATTGCAGCCTTATCGTAGCTTGTAGCCTTACAGTTAGATGCATTTATATATAATCACGCATTTTGCATTTAACTTTTTGCTTCACAATCCTTATACTGATACAAAATGTAGATGCAAAGAACGCTTCAGGATAAGAATGCATCTACATTTTCAGAAAAAGTAGATGCATATACCTCATTTGGGGCCGTTTGCATCTACTTTTTTGAGAAAACAGTAGAAAAATAAAGTCAATGTAGATGCAAACAGGACTCTGTACTGAAGTTGCATCTATATTGGTGAGCAACAGGTAAAACTCAGGAGCTTCTGGTGATACAGGTATATTACAACGAATTCAAAACTTATGAAAATGACATCCGGGCGCTGCTGCAATCGTTTTTTCCCGGAGAGGAGATGCGCCTTGGCGGCGGTAAAAGCGCTGCAGAAAATGCTGCCGGAGATGTGACTGAAAAAGCCGGCGAAAAGCCCGCAGAAAGTGTGTCCGTAAGTGATGCTGGAAATGCCGGCGAAAAGCCTTCAGTAAGCGCGTCTGCAAGTCCTTCTGAAAATGCCGGCCAAGAACCGGTTACAGTCGACGTGGATGCGATCTGCCGCGGCATCACCCGGAGCGACGACCGCTTCGAGGATAAAAGCACGGTCAAGCTGGCTCTCTATAACTATCTTCGGGAGCTCACGGGAAGGGAACTTCCCTGGGGGACGCTGACAGGCATCCGTCCGGTGCGCATCGTGGAGATGATGGAGGCAAAAGGCCTCTATGCTGAGGCGGCGCGGGAGAAGATCCGGGCAATGTTCGCCGTATCGGAAGAAAAGCTCGATCTGATGTTTTCTATCCACGGGCAGGAACAGCAGGTGCTTGAGCGGCTTGGCGATTACAAGGACGGCTACAGCATCTATATCAACATCCCGTTCTGCCCGACGAGATGTCTCTACTGCAGTTTCACCTCGAACCCCATCGAGCTATGGGAGGAAAGGGTAGATGAATATCTCGAGGATATGTGCCGGGAGCTTGAGCAGATCCGAATGCTCGCCGGCGGCTTCGAAAGCCCGGAGAACGTCCGAGGGAGAAAGCTCAGGACAATCTACATCGGCGGCGACACGCCGACTGCGCTCAGCGCGGCGCAGCTCGATAAACTGCTGACGATGGTGGGAGATATTTTTGGATGGGCAGAAGTGCCGGAGATGCGCGCGCCTGAAACGGATACGGCGGCTGAAACCAAATCCCGTAAGCGCATCGCGGTTGAGGAACTTACCGTCGAGTCCGGGCGCCCGGACAGCATCACTCAAGAAAAACTTGCGGTACTTTTGAAACACGGCGTAGACCGGATCAGCATCAACCCGCAGACCATGCATCAGAAAACGCTGGACCTCATCGGCCGGCGTCATACGGTGGAGCAGACCAGGGAAGCGTATGAGCTTGCGCGCAGCATGGGATTTTACAACATCAACATGGACCTCATCATGGGACTGCCGGGTGAGGACCTCGCAGACGTGCGCGAAACGCTTCGTGAGATCCGCCGGATGAAGCCGGATTCCCTGACTGTCCATGCGCTTGCAGTTAAGCGTTCCTCCAGACTCAGCACCGAAGGCAAGGCCTGGGGCAATGCAGACGGCGTTGAACGAAAAGGCCAGGACGCGGAAAGCACCGCTGAGGCATCGGAAATGACCCGCCTCGGCGCGGAAACTGCAAAAGCGTTAGGGCTCGAGCCGTATTATCTCTACCGTCAAAAAAATATGGCGGGTAACCAGGATAACGTCGGTTATGCCGTACCCGGAAAAGAGAGTATCTACAACATCCTCATGATGGAAGAGAAGCACACGGTCATCGGCGTGGGTGCCGGCGCGTCAACAAAGTTTGTGAGCTATAGCACCTTGGAAGGAGAAACAACGGATCAGGCAGATGCAGCCGGTATTGGCGGGGCGCGCGCAGGAGCGCTGCCTCAGCTCCGCAAGGAAGTCCGTCGTTTTGAAAATGTCAAGAACATCGGGGATTATCTCGCAAGAATCGACGAGCTGCTGGAAAAGAAGCGTGAGTTTCTGTCAGAAACCGTTTGATCTGCAGATCCTGCAAAGCAGCGATCCGGGCTGTGTCCCGGACTATGTATTTGTACTTCAGAGGCGCTGTCCGGGGGAAAAAGCAGGCTCAAGCTCGTGACGTGCGATATCATAGCACACCACTTTTTTATCCAGAACCTGTACATGATTAAATGCGATTGTATTTTTTACGGCAGATTGCATTTGTAATGTATTTTACTATAATATATATTAAGAATTGGTATAAAATATTGGTGATGGGCAAAAATCACCGTTCAGCGTGAGCGGCCTCAGGCTTGAACAGATAGTTTCATGCTTAAAACTATTTCAGAATAAATTGCCCCAACATGAAACAAAACTGAATCGGTTTGCTATAGACAAATCGATAAAATGGCAGTAAACTTTACAGGATGTTAAAAAATTAACGCGTGCTGCCCGATGGCCGGATCAGACCGAAACAGGAAAGGTTCGAAGCGGTCGAGAGGACAGTGTGCGCTGATTTTGCACTTACCCTTTGGGTTAGCAACATATATTTCACTATCTTCAGGAGGTACAAACCTATGGCAAGAAAAATGAAGACCATGGATGGCAACCAGGCAGCAGCACATGCTTCCTATCCGTTTACCGAAGTTGCCGCCATGTTCCCGATCACGCCGTCATCCGTCATGCCGGAGCATGTCGATGAGTGGGCGTCTCAGGGCAGACTCAATCTGTTCGGCCAGCCGGTACAGATTACCGAAATGCAGTCCGAGGGCGGCGCAGCAGGCGCTGTTCACGGTTCACTGGCAGCAGGCGCTCTGACCGCTACCTACACTGCATCCCAGGGTCTGCTTCTTATGATCCCGAACCTTTACAAGATTGCCGGTGAGCAGCTTCCGGGCGTATTCCACGTATCTGCCCGCGCACTTGCTACCCATGCACTCAGCATTTTCGGCGATCATCAGGATATCTACGCATGTCGTCAGACCGGCTGCGCGATGCTCTGCGAGTCTTCCGTACAGGAAGTCATGGACCTGGCTCCCGTAGCACACCTTTCCGCTATCAAGGGCAAGATCCCGTTCATCAACTTCTTCGACGGTTTCCGTACCTCTCACGAGATCCAGAAGATCGAGGTCTGGGAGAATGAAGACCTTGCTGATCTGCTCGACTATGACGCAATCAAGGATTTCCGTGATCATGCGCTGAACCCGAACCATCCGTGCGAGAAGGGTTCCGCACAGAACCCGGACGTCTTCTTCCAGGCACGTGAGGCTTGCAACCCGTATTACGATGCAATGCCGGCGATCGTCCAGGAGTACATGGACAAGATCAACGCGAAGATCGGCACCGACTACAAGCTGTTCAACTACTACGGCGCTCCGGATGCTGAGCACATCATCATCGCTATGGGTTCCGTCAACGAGACGATCGAGGAGACCATCGACTACCTTGCAGCAAAGGGAGAGAAGGTCGGCCTGATCAAGGTCCGCCTGTACAGACCGTTCGCTAAGGACGCATTCCTCGCAGCAATCCCGGATACCGTCAAGCAGATCTCTGTTCTTGACCGTACCAAGGAGCCGGGCGCAATCGGCGAGCCGCTGTATCTGGATGTTGTTGCGGCACTTAAGGAGACCAAGTTCGAGAAGGTTCCGGTATTCGGCGGCCGTTACGGTCTTGGTTCCAAGGACACCGCTCCGAACCAGATCATCGCTGTATTCCACAACACCGACAAGAAGCGCTTCACCATCGGTATCAACGACGATGTTACCTACCTGAGCCTGCCGCTCGGCGAGGATGTCGTTACCACTCCGGAAGGAACCACCAACTGTAAGTTCTGGGGTATCGGTGCAGACGGTACCGTCGGCGCTAACAAGAACACCGGTAAGATCATCGGCGACAACACCGACATGTACAGCCAGGCTTACTTCGATTATGACTCCAAGAAGTCCGGCGGCGTGACCATGAGCCACCTTCGTTTCGGTAAGAAGCCGATCAAGTCCACCTACCTGATCAAGAGAGCGAACTTCGTAGCCTGCCACAAGCAGGAGTACATCCGCAAGTACAACATGGTTCAGGAACTGGTTGACGGCGGCACCTTCCTTCTGAACTGCCAGTGGGATAAGGATGAGCTCGAGAAGCATCTTCCGGGCCAGGTCAAGAAGTACATCTATGACCACAAGATCAATTTCTATACCATCGATGCAGTTAAGCTCGGCATCGAGACCGGCATGGGCCCGACCCGTGTCAACACCATTCTGCAGTCCGCATTCTTCAAGCTGACCGGCATTATCCCGGAGGAGAAGGCAATCAGCCTGATGAAGGAAGCAGCAGAGAAGACCTACGGCCGTAAGGGCGAGGAAGTCGTTAAGACCAACTGGGCAGCGATCGACGCAGGCGCACAGCATGTAGTTAAGATCGATGTTCCGGAGTCCTGGAAGGACGGCGTAGATGAAGGCCTTGATTATCCGACCGCTGAAGGCGAGCACAAGGATGTCATTGACTTCGTCAACAACGTACAGACCAAGGTTTCCGCACAGGAAGGCAACACCCTCCCGGTTTCCGCATTCAAGGCATATGTCGACGGCTCCACACCGTCCGGTTCTTCCGCATACGAGAAGCGCGGTATCGCTGTCAATGTTCCGGTATGGGATGCTGACAAGTGCGTACAGTGTAACCGCTGCTCTTATGTCTGCCCGCACGCAGTAGTCCGTCCGATCGCTATGACCGAGGAAGAAGCTGCAAAGGCACCGGCAAGCCTGACCGTTAAGCCGATGATCGGTATGCCGGACAAGAAGTTCGCGATCGTGATCAGCACTCTGGATTGTACCGGATGCGGATCCTGCGCAAACGTCTGCCCGGGCAACAAGGAGGGCAAGGCTCTCGTTATGAAGCCGCAGGATGAGGCAGCATTCCAGCAGGAAGGCTTCACCTTCGGTATGACCGTAACCGAGAAGCAGGATGTCATCGACAAGTTCAAGATCGCTACGGTCAAGGGATCCCAGTTCCGTCAGCCGTACCTCGAGTTCTCCGGCGCATGCGCAGGCTGCGGCGAGACTCCGTACGCAAAGCTGGTTACCCAGCTGTTCGGTGATCGTATGTACATTGCGAACGCTACCGGCTGCTCCTCCATCTGGGGCAACTCTTCACCGTCCACACCGTACACCTTCAACAAGCAGGGCAGAGGCCCGGCATGGGACAACTCCCTGTTCGAGGATAACGCTGAGTTCGGTTTCGGTATGCTGCTCGCACAGAACGCGATCCGTGACCGTCTGAAGGATAAGGTCGCTAAGCTGGCTGAGTCCGACGCAAACGACGCAGTCAAGGAAGCAGCGAAGGAGTACCTTGAGACCTTCAATATCGGCGCTACCAACACTGCAGCTTCCGATAAGCTCATCGCAGCTATGGAAGCATGCGGATGCGACGAGTGCAAGGAGATCCTGCTCGAGAAGGATTACCTCGCAAAGAAGAGCCAGTGGATCTACGGCGGCGACGGCTGGGCATACGATATCGGCTACGGCGGACTGGATCATGTCCTTGCAGCCAACATGGATATCAATGTCATGGTCTTCGATACCGAGGTTTACTCCAACACCGGCGGACAGTCCTCCAAGGCTACCCAGCCTGGCGCAGTCGCACAGTTCGCTGCAGCCGGCAAGGTCGTCAAGAAGAAGGACCTCGCAGCGATCGCTATGAGCTATGGCTACATCTACGTAGCACAGATCTCCATGGGCGCTGATATGGCTCAGGCTGTCAAGGCAATCGCCGAGGCAGAAGCTTATCCGGGTCCGTCCATCGTCATCGCGTATGCTCCGTGTATCAACCACGGCATCAAGAAGGGCATGGGCAAGTCTCAGGACGAAGAGAAGCTGGCAGTCGAGTGCGGTTACTGGCAGAACTTCCGCTTCAATCCGGCACTGGACAAGCCGTTCACGCTGGACAGCAAGGCTCCGGACTTCTCCAAGCACGCAGACTTCCTGAACGGCGAGGTTCGTTACAGCTCACTCGCACTGAAGGATAAGGAGCGCGCAGCATGGCTGCAGCAGGAGAACCTGAAGAAGGCAGAAGAGCGCCGTGCTTACCTGGAGAGCCTGAACGAGGTTTACAACAAGTAATACCCGCTTAAGGAACCAGGGTCAAAACTCAATAAACAAAAAGAGGCCGCTGTGTCATGGAACAAACCATGACGCAGCGGCTTTTTGCGTCCCGCAATGAGGAAAATCGACGTCGCTTGCGAACGGAGATTTGACGAATGCGTACAATCCCGAAACGCGGCTCATGCCGCTTCCGGTGATTGCGACTCACAATAAGGAAAAGCGGTATATGCGCTGTCATCGGGATGACCTGTGAGGTCTGAGGATTCAGTAGCTTCGGGTAGTGTTCAGCAGGATGTCCCCTTCATCGATCCCGAAGTGTTCAATGACGAAATCCGGAATGCGGCGCGAATCGAACACGAGATCATATGCATAGTAGTCAATGCTGCCTTCATTGTCATACCAGTACCTGCTTTCGTAAGTCGGGTAGGTGTATGCTCCGGCTCCGGCAGCTGCCGCAAGCTCCGGGATCGCGGCACCCGTAGCGGGGTCGATTGCGACATCGGAAACTGCTGCATTTTCAGCATTATCTGCATCTTCCGCGGCGCTTTCATCCTCCCGGATCTCACCGGTACTTTCATCGCCGGCGGCTTCCAGCTTGTTGCGGACAGAAACGGTAAGGCCGAAGTAGGCCGGACCCATCCGATTGTCGCAGTTGATGGTGGTGATGACCGACGCATCAAGCACTTCACGGATCTGATCCGGGTCGGTGATCTTAAGCGGCTCTTTTCTGGCGGCTTCGGTCTCTTCCCAGTTCAGTTCCGGGAAGCTGCGGTTGTCGCTGATGACGATGGATTCAACACGTTCCGGAGCCAGTACATCGTTCAGATGAACACCGTTTTGCTCGAGAATGCTGAGTGTCTTAACAAAGGACGGATAGACAGGATAGTAGTCCACTTCGTTCATCCAGCCGTAATAACCTTCTTCGGCACGGATCTTATCGGCGATCTGCTGGAACTCGTGACTTTTAAACTGAAGTCCCGCGACCGGCATCTCATTACGTCTCGTTTCGGCGGTGAGAGTCGCGAACTCAGACTGATATGCCTTGAGAAGGGCAGCGGCGTCAATGCCGTCTGCCGCGGCAGTCTCACTGAAATAAACGTGCTCATATCCGCTTAAGTCCTGATAGTTTACACCCGCAAGATCCTCCGGCGTAAGCTTGAGAACGGGATAGAACCCTGTCTTGTACTCGGGATCATCGTGCAGGCGGTCAAGCGCATCACGCAGTCCGTTCAAATCGGCGGTATAGCGGCGGAGACAGGTGCGGCCGTCCGCAAGGTGCCAGCAGACAGAGATATCATTGTAATATCCCTCATAACCTGATTCGCGGGCAGCGTCCTGCTGCGCGATGCAGCCTTCTGCGATCGCGTAAGCGTTATCCAGGTTATGATAAGTCATGCGGTTCATGACGGTCAGTGCCGGATCGGTATCCGTATCCTGGCGCGCGCTGAACGTGCCGTCGTTGTTTACAACCAGACCGTAGCCGCGGTTGAACTGCCACGGGTCATCGAGCGCGGGAGTGACAATGCCGACGGAACTCACAGAGACCCGAGACGGAAGATACCGGTCATATCCTATGAAATCATAGCGGAAGAACGCGAAGACCAGCGCTGCCAGTACGAGGCAGAGCACCAGATGCAGTTTGTGCGCGAGCGCCTGCCGGAAATCAAAGCGGTAAATAATCTCCATGACGATACAGCAGATCAGTCCGGCAGAGATAAGACCGAAGATCGCCCATCCGTCCTTTTCCAGGCCCTGCTGGAAGAGCATGGCACTGGTGAAGGCAAACGGAACCGAGATCATCAGCTTGATCGGGGCTTCCGTGACGGCGAAGGCCATCGCGTGACCGGCTGCTTCGGAACGGCGCCTGTGGTAAA
Organism: Lachnospiraceae bacterium; assembly: GCA_017455005.1. GTDB lineage: Bacteria > Bacillota > Clostridia > Lachnospirales > Lachnospiraceae > Avilachnospira. Next base: position 26,025 of record JAFTBX010000034.1, read on the forward strand.
GGAAGAGGCTGATGAGCATCAGGACAAATGCTGCCGCAAGTGCCGTCCAGGCGCGGAAGGAAGCGGAAGTCTGCAGCACCGCGTACATCCGGCTGAGCCCGGAACCGGGGAGCTTATCTATAGCGCCGGGGCTCTGCAGATCGGCTGTGAGGTCAAGCATCCAGGTAAAGGGCGAAGTCCTCTGCAGCAGGACCATGATATGATCCAGACTCTGATAATATGTGCGGAAGTAGATGCCCATCATTCCGTGGATCGAGGTAAAAAGCGCGGGTCCGTAGATAAAGAAAACGCCGCATCCGAGGATACCTACGAAAACGCTGCCAGTCAGCATCATGGCAAGGACGACCGTCATGTAGGCAAGCAGGAAAAATGCCATATGTCCGGCATAACCGGTCAGCACTGCCGGGATACAGTCTGTGATACCCGTATTCAACTGCACGATCAAAGCCGCCGCGATGCTCATAACGAGATACGGCACGCCCACGATCAGGATGCTGTTTAAGTTGACCACATGGAAGAGCCTGGTGCGGCTCACCGGCAGACTGTGATAAAAGTCGGTCTTACGCCGGTTGTGCAGCCAGGAAAATGCCGACACACCGATGACAACGGCGAGAATGCAGAGCAGGAAGCTTAAGACCCCGCTGTTGATGCCTGACCAGGACAGGAGGTCTTCATGGACCCGCTGCATCGCGTGCTCCCGGAGAAGGTCTGCATTCGCAAGACCGGTGAAGTTGCGCTCATCCAGCCGGTTAGTGACATCGGCCATCATCGGGACCGGGAACAGGAAGAAAAAGAGCAGCGTGGATAAAGCCGCGGACCAGACCCGTCGTTTAAGGTTTTCACGGACCAGGGAGAGATAAGATGCTCCGGATCCTTCTTTACGGTCAGAATAAGAGCTTCTTGATGTCATAACCCGTCACCTCCGTTTCACTGATAAATATCTCTTCAAGGGAAAGGGGCACGATCTCATAGAAGACCGTATCGATCCTTTCCATACGGCTGAGGAGTTCGAACTCCGAGCCGCGGACGGTCAGCGTCAGAATGCTTCCGCGCTGCTCGACACGGATCACGCTGAGTCCGTCAGATGCGTTTGCTGTGCCGGAAGCGGCTTCAGTCATGCCCGCAGATGCGGACTCCGCTTCGTCTGTGGAAACAACAGCAGCAGAATCGGACTTTATTCCATCTCCTGAAACGGCTGCTGCAGAAGTTTCGGCATCATCCGGATCGAAGGATACGTCATGCGTTCCGGAAAGATACGCCACGAGATCATCCGCAGTCATGCCCGGCTTCGGAACGCACTGGAGTTTATGAATGTTGAGCTTCATATCGTCTAAGTCACGGGAGAAGAGGATACCTCCTTTATGGAGAAGGCCGACATGATCGCAGATATCCTCGAGCTCTCTTAAGTTATGTGACGTGATGACCGGCGTCAGTCCCCGCTCCGTCATGTCTTCCGCGAGGAGAGACTTGACTGCCTGGCGCATGACCGGATCGAGGCCGTCGAAGGTCTCGTCACAAAGAAGGTACTTTGTGCCTGCACTGATGCCCAGGATGATGGAAAGCTGCTTCTTCATGCCCTTTGAAAAGGTATTGATCTTGCGGCTTTCCGGAAGATCAAACGCGGCAGCCAGCTTGCTGAAGCGCGCCCGATCAAAGAACGGATAGATCTTTGCGAAGAAAGTCATCATTTCCCGCGGCGTGACATTGGAAAAGAAATACTGGTCATCCGGTATATAGAAAAACCGTTCACGGATCCGGGGGTTGGTAAATACATCCTCGCCGTCAATGAGGACACGTCCTTCATCAGGCTTGAGGATGCCGGTGACAAGTCTTAAAAAAGTGCTCTTGCCGGCGCCGTTTGTGCCGACAAGCCCGAAAACACTGCCTTCCGTAATGACGGCATTGACATGGTCAACGGCAGTGACATCGTCAAATCGTTTGGTGAGATCGCGAGATTCAATCATCTGCGTTACCTCCATAGTTTGAAATAGTCAGGTGATCAGAAACAGCCTTTTGCGCCTGGTTCCCGGCGGCGTACAGCCTTCGGACCTCTGAACACAGGTCGTCCGCGGTGACGCCGGCGGCTCTGGCTTTTTCCACTGCCGAGCCGAACGCAGCCAGGATGTCCGCCTGCTTTTGCTTTGTGATATGGTCCATCCCGGCGACAAAGCTGCCCTTACCTTTCAGCGAATAGATATAGCCCTGCCGTTCCAGCTCGATATAAGCGCGCTGGACGGTGTTGGGGTTGATGGAAAGGTCTGCGGCCAGACTGCGCACGGACGGAAGAGGCGTGTTCTCCGTGAGTACGCCGCGCACCATCAGATCAGAAAGCTTTTCGACGATCTGCTCATAAATGGGCCGCCGGTCCTTATAATCCAGCAGGATCATGCGGTTCTCCTTTCTTAGGAAAATGCTGCCGCCTCCGCATAAAAAATGCGTGTCTGTGGTGTATACGAAGCCGGAGCATGCAAGGTGCCGAAATAACGGCATGGATAAAACCCGACAAACTGTATTAAAACGATTAGTACAGTTGGTACAGCAAGTATAATTCAATGTTATAAGAGATGCAATAGATATTTTCTTAAGATTTTGTATGCCCAAAAATAACAAAAAATTGTTTATTAAATATCAAACTAATGATATACTCTTCATGAATCTTTGCGCAGCAGAGGTACTGATTGAAAAAAATAGGTATCAAAATCAAAGTCAGCGGGATTGTTCAGGGGGTTGGTTTTCGGCCATTTATCCATAAACAGATCACTGACCATTGTTTGTGCGGATGGGTACGCAACACCAGCACCGGCTCCGAGCTGAGGCTGGAGGGCCCGGAAGACGAGGTCAGCCGATTCGTTGATGAACTTGGAACGAAGAAACCGGCACTGGCATTGATTGAAAGGATTGAGACGGAGATCTATGAGCCTCTGGAGGGGTTTACGGATTTCTCTATCATCATGTCCAAAGATGAGGAAGAGCATAATACTCTGATCTCTCCCGACGTATGTACCTGCGATGACTGCCTGCGGGAGCTTTTTGATAGGCATGACCGCCGGTACAGATATCCGTTCATCAACTGTACCAACTGTGGCCCCAGATTCACGATCATCCGGGACATTCCTTACGACCGGGCGAAGACGACCATGTCGTCTTTTCCGATGTGTAAGCTATGCCATGATGAGTATACGACGATCACCGACAGGCGTTACCACGCGCAGCCGGATTGTTGTCCGGACTGCGGACCGAGGCTTTTCTTCACGGATGAAGCGGGCAATGAAGTCCCCGGCGACGCCATCGCAAATGCGCTGCATATGCTGGAAGCAGGCGGTATCGTTGCGGTCAAGGGTCTGGGCGGTTTCCACCTTGCGTGCAGGGCGGACCTGCCGGAACTGGCATGGAAGCTGAGGAACCGCAAGCACCGGGATGAAAAGCCCTTCGCGCTGATGTGCGCGGATGTGGAAGAGGCCCGGAAATACTGCGAGATCAGTGAGGCAGAAGAACGGATCCTGACTTCGCATCAGCGTCCCATCGTGCTGCTGAAGAAGCGGTGCGTGACCGGCGGAAGCGACGGAAAGACGAAGGGAGAGGGATCGGAGAGAGATACCGCGAACACGGATCCCTGCAGCATCCTTTCTCACCTGAGTGAGAACAGCCGGATCGGCGTGATGCTGCCGTATACGCCCGTACACTTCCTGCTGCTCCATGAGCACCTGAAGACACTGGTCATGACCAGCGCCAATCTTTCGGACCGGCCCATCATTTACCGCAATGAAGAGGCACTGAAAGAGCTTCACGGGATCGCGGACGGGTTTCTTCTGAACAACCGTGATATACATGTGCGCTGTGATGATTCGGTGCTGTGGGTGTTTGACGCTAAGACATACTTTGCGAGAAGATCGCGCGGCTATGTGCCGTACCCGCTGACGCTCAATGACACGGAAGGCCCGGATCTGAAGATCCTTGCGTGCGGCGCGGAACAGAAGGCAACATTTTCCTTAAGCAAAGGAAATCATGTTTTTTCGAGCCAGCACATCGGCGATCTGAAAAACATAGAGACTTACGATAACTTCGAGTTACAGATAAAGCACTTTGAAAAGCTGTTTGAGATCCGGTCGGAGATGCTGGTGTGTGATCTCCATCCCGACTATCTTTCCACGGGTTATGCCCAGGAGAGGACCGGGCGTGACGGACTGCCTCTTTTGCAGGTGCAGCACCATTACGCACATATGGCCTCCTGCATGGCGGATAACGGTCTGGATGAACCGGTCATCGGCATCGTCTGGGACGGCACTGGCCTCGGTACGGACGGCAAAGCCTGGGGAGGAGAGTTCCTTTCCGGAGACTTTAGCGGCTTTGAGCGGCGCGGCACGATCCGAGAGATCGCGCTGCCGGGCGGGGACAAGGCTGTTCATGAGATCTGGCGCATCGCGGTGTCGCTGCTTCATGATCTTCAGGAAAGCGCAAAGATCCTGAAAGGAATCGATCCGCAGCAACTAAGCATTACCGAAAGGCAGCTTGCGGCAGGCATCAACTGCCCGCGTACGACAAGCATCGGAAGGCTTTTCGACGGCGTGAGCGCGCTGATCGGCATCCGTGAGACAGTTAGCTACGAGGGCCAGGGCGCGATCCTGCTGGAAGCGTCGGCAGCGGAAGGCTGTGACGAGGTTTACCCGTACAGCATCGTCTCATCAGAGGATCCCGGTTCACCGAAGTATATCTTCGATTACCGGCCGATGATCAGAGCTATGGTTGAGGATCTTTCGGAGGCGCCGGCAGAAACTAAGGTCAGGGAGCTGAAGCGCCGTATGGCGGCGAAGTTCATGAATACGCTCACTGCCATGGCTGCAGAGATGACGCTGAAGATCAGCGGGGACACCGGACTTCGAAAGGTCGTGCTTTCAGGCGGTTCGTTCCAGAACATGTATATCCTGGAACGTCTCAGCAAAAAGCTTCGCGCGGAAGGACTGGAGGTCTATACGCACAGCCGTGCAGCCTGCAACGATGAGGGACTTTCGCTCGGCCAGCTGATGATCGCAAGGAAGCGCGGACGGGACGGCATCGTCTGATGATTTGTTATAGAAGAAACGGATCTTTGAGATCCATACTTATAGATTAGTTAACGAGGGTATATAGGACATGTGTCTTGCAGTACCATTGAGAATAAAGGAACTGGACGGTACGGACGCGGTCGTGGAACGCGACGGCGTCAGCCGCAGAGTCAAGGTCAACTTCATACGCGAGCCCAAGGTGGGTGACTATGTCATGGTCCATGCGGGCTTCGCCATTGAAAAGGTGAGCAGCAAACAGGCAGAGGAGGATCTCGAGGCTTTCCATGAGCTGGAACAGGTCTTGAGTACGCTCTGATGGCACTGGATAAAAGCAAAACCTATCATCTGATGGAGGTCTGCGGCACCCACACGATGGCGATCGCCAAGTCCGGCATCCGCAACGTCCTGCCACAGTACATCCGCCTCGTCAGCGGCCCGGGCTGCCCGGTCTGCGTGACGCCGCCGGAAGTGATCGATGAGGCGCTCCGGCTGACCGAAAGGCCCAATGTGATCATCGCCACCTATGGCGATATGATCCGGGTTCCCGGTTCAGTCAAGGGCGACAACCTTGCAAAGCGTTCCGCCATGGGCGCAAAGGTCCGCATCGTCTACTCCGCGATGGACGCGCTGGAGATCGCGAAGGCGGAGCCGGAGAGCGAAGTCGTTTTCTTAGGCGTCGGATTTGAAACGTCGGCACCCGGCACGGCGACCTCGGTCGAGGAAGCAAAACGGCAGGGTATCGGCAACTACTCGGTCTTTTCCATGCTGAAGATGCTGGAGCCTTCGATCCGAGCGCTTGCCGCTGATCCGGAGTTCAACGTACAGGGCTTTATCTGCCCGGGACATGTTGCGGTCATTCTCGGCGAGCAGGGACTGAAGTTCTTTGAGGAACTGGGGCTGCCTGCAGTTATCGCCGGATTTGATACGGATGATATCGTCAATGCAGTACGCATGCTGATGGTGCAGATCGCAAAGGGAGAAGCCCGGCTCGAGAACCAGTACACGGATGTGGTCCGCCCCGAGGGCAACCCGATGGCGCGCGAGCTGATGGATAAGTTCCTGGTACCGAGAAAGGACATCTGGAGAGGGCTCGGCGAGATCGAACAAAGCGGTTACGGCCTTCGCCCGGAGTATGCCGCATGGGATGCGGAACAGAAGTTCGATATACACTTCGGAAAGCCGGTGATCAAGACGGCCTGCCGCTGCGGCGACGTCGTCAAAGGCAAGCTTGACCCCATGCAGTGCCCGCTGTTCGGCACCGTATGTGTACCGGAGGATCCGGAGGGACCGTGCATGGTCTCCGCCGAAGGAGCCTGCGCGGCAGCCTATAAGTACCGCGCGTTTTAATAACTACAGACATTAAGGATATATACAATGGATAAATTCATTACGCTGGATTACGGCAGCGGCGGCAAGAAGACCTCCGCGCTGATCAGCGACATGATCCTGCCGCTTCTGAAGAACGAAGCACTGGAGGAACTGGGCGACGGAGCCGTCATTGACGGCGCGGAACGGCTCGTTTACTCCACCGACAGTTTTGTCGTAAGCCCGTATTTCTTTCCGGGCGGAGACATCGGCAAGCTTTCGGTCTGCGGCACGGTCAATGACATCAGCATGGCGGGCGGAGAGCCGAAGTACTTAAGCCTCGGCCTGATTATAGAAGAGGGCCTTCCCGTTGCGGACCTTAAGCGGATCATCGATTCGATCCGGGCTACCGCGGACAGGGCAGGCGTCCAGGTCGTCACCGGCGACACCAAGGTGGTGGAACGCGGAAGAGGCGACGGCATTTACATCAATACTTCAGGCATCGGTTTCTTAAGGACTCCGGGACTTTCGCCCCGCAGGATCCGGGAAGGCGATGCGGTGCTCGTTTCCGGCACGGTCGGAGATCACGGCACGGCAGTCATGCTCGCGAGAAATGAGCATCTCGTTCAGGCGGAACTTAAGTCCGACTGCGCGCCGCTTCATGAGATGGCGCTGGCGCTCGGTAAGGAACTGGGAGCGGACTTAAGAGTCCTGCGCGACCCGACGAGAGGAGGAATCGCGACAACGCTCAACGAGTTCATCGAAGACGGAAGATACGGCATCGAGATCAGGGAAAAGGATATCCCGGTCCTGCCGACCGTCAACATGGTCTCCGAGATCCTCGGACTCGATCCTTACTACACGGCGTGCGAAGGCCGCATGCTCGCGGTCGTTGATCCCGCTTCCGCCGACAAGGCACTGGAGATCCTCCACGGCTTTGAGGACGGAAGAGGAGCGGCTGTCATCGGAGAGGTGACGGCGGAGCATCCGGGCAAGCTCGTCATCCGCACCCCGATGGGCGGAGGACGCATCGCGGCGAAGCTCAGCGGAGCGCAGCTGCCACGAATCTGTTAATTACGGAACTACAAGGCATCATCAGCCTTTGGTTTATAAATCAAGTAGCAACCATTAATTATTAAGAAGGAGAAGGGATTATGCAGGAATACAAAAGGATCAGCATCACCAAAGACGAAATCGTCCCGCTTGCTGAGAAAATGCGTAAGAACGGTGTGATCCTCGCCATGATCCACGGGTACCTCGATAAGAACGGTCTGCCGAATATCTCATATGAGTATCAGATCGATCCCGGTATCGAGTCCTACTACGTGGAAGGCGAGAAAGTCCTCCCGACGATCTCTCACATCTACGATCTGGCTGCAGAGTGGCCGGAGAGAGAGCTGAATGAGCTGATCGACATCACGTTCGAGGGACTGGACACATCCAAGAGACTTTTCATGCCTGACAGCATGCTGGAGGGCCAGGGTCAGATCTTCGTCACACCGATGTCGGAGCTGATCGAGAAAGCACATAAAAAGAAGGAGGACTAACAAGTGAGCTATATCGTTCCAATCGGACCGTATCATCCGTCACTGGAAGAGCCGGTCCATGCGAGGCTGATCACTGACGGTGAGCTCATCAGCGATGCCGAGGTATTTATCGGATACAACCATCGCGGTATTGAGAAGCTCTGCATGGAGAGAAACTTCATCCAGACACTGGTCCTGGTAGAGCGTGTCTGCGGCATCTGCTCGCACTCCCATGCCATGACCTATGCGATGACTCTGGAAGCAATCTCCGGCATCAAGGTCCCGAAGAAGGGTCAGTACATGCGCGTCATCACCGCCGAGCTGGAGAGACTGCATTCCCACTATCTGTGGCTGGGTATCGCGCTCCACATCATCGGCCACGACAGCCTGTTCATGCATACCTGGGATGACCGTGAAGCAATCATGGATATCCTGGAGGATCTGACGGGCAACCGTGTCAACTATGGTATGGTCACCTACGGCGGCTCAAGAAGAGACGTATCCGTAGAGCAGAAGGACCGTATCCTCAAGATGCTCGCTAAGATCGAAGACAGCCAGAACCGTCTCACCGAGTTCCTTCTTTCCGATAAGACAGTCGCGCTTCGTACACAGGGCGTAGGCGTTCTTACCACGGAAGACGCGATCCGCATCGGCGCGATCGGACCTCATGCGCGTGCTTCGAATGTACCGGTCGACGTCCGTATCGACGCTCCGTACAGCTGCTACGACGAGTTCGAGTTCAACAAGGCAGTATTCCCGACCTGCGATGTCTTCGCAAGAGTCGTAGTCCGTTGCCTTGAGAACATTGAAAGTATCAAGATCATCCGCCAGGCACTGGACAGCATGCCGGCAGGCCCCATCAATCTGGGCAACAAGATCCCGACCATCAAGCCGGGTGAGTATATGTGCAGACATGAGGCACCGCGCGGCCAGCTTTCCTACAAGGTCGTCACCAACGGCACCGACAAGAACGAGCGTGTAAGTATTCACGTTCCGACCTTCAAGAATGCGCCGACGATCCCGACCATGCTGAAAGGCAATTCCGTCGCTGACGCCGGACTGATCATCGCCTCCATCGACCCGTGCTTCTCATGCATGGACAGATAAGGTAACCGGGCGGCATGCACGAGCTGGTTATCGTTGAAGGGATCCTGGATGCAGTGATCCCGGAGGTCAAAAAGTACGACGTCGAGAAGATCCTCTCGATCCGGTTGAAGATCGGAGAGCTCTCGGGCGTGGTCCCGTCCTGTATCGAGGAGTATTTCGGGATCGCCGCCAAGGGAACGATCGCGGAAGGGGCGAAGATCATCATTGAGAAGACCCCCATCGAGATCGAGTGCAGAGACTGCGGCTTCAAAGGCATTATCACAAAGGGCACCTACCGCTGCCCGAAGTGCCAGAGCGCAGGCTTTAAGATCGTCTCAGGCAAGGAATATTTTGTGGACTCGGTCGAGGCCGAATAGTTAAATTTAATTCAGGAGGTACACCTGTGAAGAAAGCAAGTTCATCGGCGGTGTTATCTACAGCCATCGTATGTTATCTCTTCTGGCTGGTGATAACAGGACAGATCGTTTCGATCTTCCAAGGCGCTCCGTCCGTCCAGGTACTGATCGCAGGACTTGTGGTGAGTTTCCTGGTTGCTTTGTTCAGCGCGCGTTTCTTCATTCATGAGAAGCCGTTTTATCTGCTGAGCAAGCTTCCGACTTATCTCTACTACTGCTTTGTGATCTTCCCGATCGAACTGTGGAAGGCCAATGTTGACGTTGCAAAGCGCGCATTGAACCCGTCACTGCCGATCAATCCGGGTATCGTCAAGATCCCGAGCGACATGAAGTCTGAGTATGGAAGAGCAATGCTCGCGAACTCCATCACCCTTACCCCGGGCACCATTACGATGGATATCACCGAGGAAGGAGACCAGACCTACTACTACATCCACTGGATTGACGTTGCAAGCGCTGATCCCGCGGAAGCAGGCGAAGCTATTAAGGGCACCTTAGAGAAGTGGACAGGGAGGATTTGGGAATGATTATGCCAGAGTTACTGTTTTTCGCAGTTTGCTTCATCGTTCTGGCGCTCTGTCTCTTATTCAGACTGATCCAGGGCCCGAGCGTTGTGGACAGAGCCGTTACGGCAGACAGCATTGATATCCTCAGTGATATGGCGCTGATCCTGTTCGCGCTTTATTCCGGAAGATCCGTATTCCTTGATATCGCGTTCATTACCGCGCTTCTCGGATTTATCGGTTCTACCATCGTTGCACGCTATCTGGAGGGAAGGCTATGAGAATCGTAATAGATATTTTGATCGTCATCAGCATTTTCTTCGCATTTGCAGGCGTTGTCGGCATGCTTCGTATGCCTGATGCTTTCTGCAGAATGCAGTCCAGCACCAATATTGCCACCCTTGGCGTACTTGGAGTTATTATTGCCGGCATACTGTACGCTGCCTTCTATCTTCATGACGGCGCGATGGCAGTGAAGCTGGTATTCATGGGTATTTTCTACATCATCACCAACCCGATCGCGGGTCATGCGATCTGCCGCGGCGGATACAAGCACGGCGTCCGTCCGGAGAAGAAGTATGAGGTAGACAAATACGGAGAGGATATGGTGGAAGAATAATGAACGTCATGATCCTTTTAAATACCTTGGTCATCATCGGCATTCTTGTTTCCGCGGTCTGCGCGGTCATGTTTGAGAATGTCCTTTCATCGGTCATCGCACTGGGCATCACCGGCGCATTCATGGCGCTGGAGTTCATCCTGCTGCAGGCACCGGACGTTGCGATCGCTGAGGCAGCGGTAGGCGCAGTCCTTTCCACCGCCATCTTCGTTATCGCCGTCAAGAAGACTACACCGAAGGAGGAGGAAGAGAGATGAAAAGAACCATTACCGTTATGTCTCTTCTGATCATCCTGGTCTGCGGAATCTTTGCAGGACGCTATGCGTACGACAACATTCCGGTCACCTATGACGGAAGCAATTTCAATGTTGTAGATCTCTACAACAACCCGACAGTATATGATGAGTCCAACCCGGACGGCGTAGCCGACATCATTGTCAAGGAAAACCTTGAGAAGACTATGGCAGCGAACAACGTTGCGGCAGTCGTCTTTGACTTCCGTGGATACGATACTCTGGGCGAGTCCTTCATCCTGCTGACCGCGATTGCCGGATCCTTCGTGATCTTAAGCCGCGGCCACAAGAAAGAAGAGAAGGGAGGCGAAGCATAATGAAGTTTAAAGACGGAATCAAAGAGCAGAACGTCATTATCAAGTGCGGCGCCGATAAGTTCCTTCCCTTCGCACTGACTTTCGGTATCTACATCATCCTGTTCGGTACCGTATCTCCGGGCGGAGGATTCCAGGGCGGTGTCTGCGTGGCATCGGCAGCCCTGCTCCTGTATCTCGGTTACGGCTACAACATCGCAACCAAGGCGATCAACACCGAAGTCCTTCGTATCAACGAGGCAATCGGCGCATCCCTGTACGTTATTCTCGGTCTCTTAGGTATTGCGGCAGGCCTGAACTTTGCACGTAACATCTTCTTCGATATGGGCAATGTCGGCGATCTGCTTTCCGCAGGTACCATTACTTTCATGGGCTACGCAGTCGGCTACAAGGTCCTCTGTGGCGTCGGCTTCCTGCTTCTTCTGATGCTGGGCCTTCTGGCTCCGGATGCGGATGACGCGGATGCAGCTCCCGCACTTGAGGCGGCAGCACCGGCTGAGCTTCCCCTGGAAGAGACTGCAAGTGCAGTCCTTGAGACCGCAGCACCGGCAGCTGAGGCAGTGCCCGCAGCTACGGAAGCTGCAGCAGCAGTAAAGGAGGAGGCAGCAGAATGATTTTAGTAAATTATATCGCTTCCATCATACTGATCGTCCTCGGACTTTACACAGTATGCACCAAAAAGAACCTGATCAAAGTAGTCCTGGGCCTCGGCATCGTCGATTACGGCGTAAACATGCTGATCGTCAGCCTTGGATTTAACGATGGCGGTACCGCTCCGATCTATCAGATGTCTGACCTTCTGAACGGCGTGGCTCCCAGCTTCTTTGTAGACCCGGTGCCGCAGGCACTGACTCTGACCAGCATCGTTATCGGCGCCTGCGTTGACGCAATGGCACTGTCCCTGGTCATCATGATCTACAGAAAGTATAAGTCCATCAATGCAGATGACGTAAGGAGGTTGCACGGATGATACAGCATTTTCCGGTATTAGCCGTTATGCTCCTGTTCCTGGGCGCGTTCTGTGTTGAGATCTTCGGATCCAACAACGCGGGCATCCGGAACACGATCGCTATGCTGGCGGCAACCATTGCACTCGTACTTATTTATGCCCTGATCAAGCCCGTTATGATCGACGGCGAGATCATCAGTTACTGGATGGGTAACTGGGCACCTGTATCCGGCTATGCCATCGGTATCGGCTACGAAGTCGATGCGCTCAGCCTGTTCTTTGCGCTCCTGGTCGTTACGACTTTCTGGCTCAGCGGCGTTTACTCCATGAGCTACATGGCAAAGGACCATCACCTCGGACATTACTACACCCTGTACCTGATGCTTTCCGGTTCTGTACTCGGTCTTGTAATGACGGGCGATATCTTCAACATGTTCGTCATGATCGAGATCATGACCTTCGCGTCTGTCGCGCTGACCGCATTCCGTAATGAGAATGAGGGCACCCTCGAGGCAGGCTTCAAGTATCTGGTCATCGGTTCCATGGGTTCATCCTTTACCCTGACCGGTATCGCCCTGATCTACGGTCAGTGCCATACCCTGAACATGGCGCAGATCAGCGCTCAGCTCTGCACCGGCATGACCCCGACCACCATCATGGCATTTGCCCTGATCGTTGCAGGTTTCGGCGTTAAGAGCTACATCGTTCCGTTCCATACACCGGCAGCCGATGCTTACATGGTTGCTCCGACCTCTGTTTCCATGATCTTCTCAGGCATGGTCAACAAGGCTGGTGTTTACGGCATGATCAGAGTGCTCTACATCATCTTCAGAGCGATGGACAAGTCCTCCGTACAGATGCTCGTTGTCATCTTCGGCGCAGTTACCATGTTCATCGGCGTCACCATGGCGCTTGCTCAGCATGACTTCAAGCGTCTGCTGGCATTCCACTCCATTTCCCAGATCGGTTACGTTATCACCGCGATCGGTCTCGGAACCGCGCTGGGCATCACCGGCGGTCTGTTCCATGCCATGAACCACACCCTGTTCAAGGGTCTGCTGTTCCTGACTGCAGGCGCTGTTCTGTATGCTACCGGCACCACCAACCTCGACAAGCTCGGCGGTCTGTCCAAGAAGATGCCCAAGACCTGCATCTGCTTCCTGATCGGCGCATTCTCCATCTCGGGTCTGCCGCCCTTCAACGGATTCGTTTCCAAGTGGCTTGTCTACCAGGCAACCTACACCAAGGCAGTAGAGACCGGCAACTTCGTATACGCGATCGTTACCGTTGTTGCGCTGATCGTTTCTGTCATGACCCTGGCATCCTTCATCAAGGTCACCCAGGCTGTATTCTTCGGCCAGCTTCCGGCTGAGCTTAAGAAGACCCAGGAAGTTCCGGCTTCCATGCTTGTTCCGATGTATCTTATGTCCGCTCTGTGCGTACTCTGCGGCATTTTCTACCCGATCGTGAACAAGTACCTGCTTCATCCGGCTACCGAGGCTACGCTCAATGTCACCAACTACATCGACAAGATGATGGGCGACGGCTACGCGGCTATGATGGGCGCTCAGAATATCGAAGTGGCTCCGGTACAGTTCAGCTACTGGAACCCGATCGTATGGCTGATCCTCTTTGTTATCATCTTTGTTGCGGCATTCCTTGTGATCACCGGTTCAAAGAGCAGCAGAGGACAGGTCCTCAATCCGGGCGTCAAGTATGATCCCAAGTACGCTACTTTCTTCTCAGGTGAAGAGGAGCTCTTCTCACAGGTCGGCGGATCTGATCTGTTCTGGGGCTTCAAGACAGACTGGAAGGGCTACTACAAGGTCCTTGAAGGCCTGCACAGCGGTATCGTAACGGATTATGCCGGCTGGACCGTCATGGCGACTGCGATCATCACCGTTTGTATGTTTATCTTTATGCGTTAAGGGGAGGGAAGGAAAATGATTATATTGAGAAGTTTATTCTACATCCTGATTTTCCCGGGCGCACTGTTCACAGCCTGCTTCGGCCTGTTCCTCGCAGGCGTTGACCGTAAGGTCGTTGCCCGCATGCAGCATCGTATCGGACCGCCGTTAAGACAGCCCATGTACGATTTCTTCAAGCTGCTCGGCAAGGAAACCATCATTCCGCACGCTGCCAATAAGATCGCATTCCTTGGCGCGCCGATCATCGGTTTTGTAAGCCTTGCCCTGATCATGCTCTTCATCCCGGTAGGCGGTCTCACCGCTTTCTCCGGCAATGCCGACATGATCGTTATCCTTTACCTCATCACGATCCCGGGCGTTGCCCTGATCGTAGGCGGTTCCTCCTCAGGTTCACCGTACGCAGGTATCGGTATCTCCCGTGAGATGGTTACCATGATGGCATACGAGCTTCCGTTCGTTCTGGTCCTTCTGGCAGTTGCCAGAAAGGCTGGCGGAAGTGAGCTGGCATTCTCCATGGAGCAGGTTGCAAACTGGCAGGCAGCCAACGGCAACATGCTGTTCCAGTGGAGCATGATCCCGGCAGCAATCGCTATGCTTCTGGTCGTTCCGGCCGAAGTCGGCACTCAGCCCTTCGACGTAGCGGAAGCGGAGACCGAGATCTGTGAAGGTCCCCTGATCGAGTACAGCGGTTCCGCGCTCGGCATGTTCAAGCTGAACAGCGCCATGAAGATGTTTGTTATGTCCGGACTGTTTGTTTCCCTGTTCCTGGGCGGCATCCGCACCGGATTCGTCGTATGCGACGTCATCGTCTTCATCCTGCTCTGCATCGTCGTGACCATCCTCTGCATGTCCACGATCCACGCAGTTACCGCTCGTCTGAAGATCGAGCATCTGTTCAAGTTTTACTGGACATTTGTCGCGGGCATGGCACTCTGCAGCCTGATCCTTGTATGGTGCGGCTTATAATCGAGGAGGTAAGAAAGAATGTTTAATAAATTAATTAACGACAGCGCTTCGAAATCTCCCTGGCTCTACCATATCAACTCCGGTTCCTGCAACGGCTGCGATATCGAGCTGGTTGCATGCCTGACACCCCGTTATGATGCCGAGCGTTTCGGCTTCAAGCTGGCAGGTACCCCGAGACACGCGGATATCGTTGTCGTCTCCGGCCCGGTCACTTCTCAGTCCAAGGAGAGACTGATCCGTACTCTGGCACAGGTGCCGGAACCCAAGTGCGTTGTATCACTTGGTTCCTGCCCGAAGTCAGGCAATGTTTTCAAGGGAAGCTACTCCGTAGAGGCTCCGCTGGATGACTACTGCCATGTTGATGTTTCCGTCGCAGGCTGCACACCCAAGCCGGAAGCAATCATGGAAGGACTCTACAAGGCAGCCCTGATTTTGAAAGAGAAGAGGGAGGCGATGCACAAATGATGTTCCCCTTTCTGAAGAAAGCTGTAACCAACGCATTCACCAAACCCAGCACGGAAGCATTTCCATGTCCGGAAGCGGAAGGCCTCGGCAAGTACCGCGGCAGGATCGCTTTTGACGGCGAGAAGTGCGTAGACTGCGGCATGTGCATCAAGGTTTGCGCTCCGGCAGCGATCACGCTGGATCGTGAAGACGTAGAAGGCGGTCAGAATATCTGGCGTACCTTTGATCTGACCTCCTGTACCTTCTGCGCGACCTGCGCGGATTTCTGCGACGAGGGCGCGATTCAGATGACCACGGACTACCACATGGTAGGAACCAAGCACGAGGATCTCCTTGTCAAGGGCGTGACCTTCAAGAAAACCATCATGGGCGAGCTCGAGTGCGATACCGACAATTGTATCTACTGCGGCCTTTGCGCGCGTAACTGCCCGCAGGGCGCGATCACTGTGGATCGTACCACCAAGACCTGGCAGATCGATCACGAGAAGTGCGTAAAGTGCGGTATCTGTATCGGCAAGTGCCCGAAGAAGGTACTGAAGTTCGGCGAGCCGAAGCCGGAAGGCGTTGTCTTCGACGAGAGCAAGTGCGTATACTGCACGCTCTGCGCGAAGAAGTGCCCGGTCGGCGCGATCGAAGTAGACCGCCCGAACAAGACCTGGACGATCAACCGCGAGACCTGCATCAAGTGCGGCGCCTGCGTAAAGGGCTGCCCGAAGCAGGCACTCTCCATGGGTCCGATCGAAGAGTAAAAGGTCATTACAAAAACATAATTCCTTCTATTAACGGCGGCGCATACCTCAGGGTATGCGCCGTTTTGTTGTGGGCAGCAATGAGGAAACTATGCAGGAATGATGCGCCCCTGAATAATATTGAATGACGGAAAAACATAGTTATTCGATATATTAGATAAAACGATAACCGATTATAAGTATTTTAAAAAGAACAATCCAAATGTATTGACATGTGTTAGATACAGTGATATCATTACGCACAACAAGAAGAAATACCCAGTAAACAGATAGGTAATAAACTGTTTCAGGGCGCCGGATGAACCTCGCGCCTCAGATGTGAGGACGACATCCGCAGACTCTATACGGGAAAGGAGGACCAGCCATGAAGAGACTTCATACGATGACAGCCATGTGTATGTACATGTGCGGCATGATGCGCCGTATGTATTAAAGTCGTTCTTCGCATGAGCTGAGTTTTCAAATACAGTTGAATCATCAGACAGGGCGATCGGACGACGCCCTGTTTTTATGTGGGAAGATTTGAAAGCACGCGACGGTCATCAGGACCGGGATATCGTGTGCACGGACTGTGATGGGACAGTACGGCGGAAAGGATCAACCACAGGATGCAAGCGGCATCCGCAGGGCAGCAGCTATGCTTTATGCGGATGTTTTTTATTGTAAAAAACCGGGCGCAAGGCCTTACCGGAAACGGCATCCGGATAAAGACGGAAAGGAACATACAGCCGGGAAGAAGATCCTTCCCGGAGACCATCACAGAAAAACCCGGGATCCACGGGCAGTTCAGACTTAAGGAGGAACATCATGAAAAAGAATATCATAGCAGCAGCACTTACGGCGATCATTGCGTCATCAGCCATCACCGCATGCGGCGGTTCTACCGCGGCAGCAACCACAGCCGCAGCAACAACAGCCGCAGCAACGACGGCCGCAGAAACGACGGCAGCTGCCGCAGCAGAGACCACAGAAGAGGAAGCGGCAGATGCAAAACCGGTTGAGGCTGCGGAAGGCGCAGAAGCGGATACTGCAGAACCGATTCACCTGACCATCGGCGTGACCGGAAGCGTCTATGACGATCTCTGGGCACCGGCGATCGAGACCCTGGAGCAGGAAGGCATCATCCTTGAGACCGTACAGTTTTCCGACTATGTTACACCCAACAACGCCCTTGCCAACGGTGAGACCGATCTGAACGGCTTCCAGCACCGCATCTATCTGGCATCGGAGATCGAGCAGTACGGTTACGAGATCACCAACATCGGCAATACCTTCATCTCCCCGATGAACCTTTATTCCGACAAACTCACTTCCCTGGACGAACTTCAGGACGGAGACGTCATTGCGATCCCGAATGATCCCACAAACGGCGGCAGAGCCATCAAGGTCCTGAGCGACGCAGGTCTGATCACACTGAAGGCTGACGCCGGATTCAACCCGACAGTGGAGGATGTGGAGACTTATAACGTCGGTATCACCATCGAGGAACTTGCGGCCAACACCATCCCGTCGATCCTTCCGGATGTGGCTGCGGCGATCATCAACGGCAACTACGCGCTTGACTTCGGCTTAAGGACGGAAGACGCGCTCTTCCATGACAAGATGGAGGAAGAGGAGTACTGGAACCTGATCGCCTGCAGGACGGAGGACTTAAGCGATCCGGTGCTGGTCGAGGCATATGACAAGGTCGTCAAGGCATACCAGTCCGCAGGAACAAAGCAGGTCTACGACGAGCAGTTCGGCGGCTACTATGTAGGCGTAGGCTGGGACCAGGACCTGCTTGCAGATTACAAGTGATATAAGTGATAAGCCCTGACAGACGGGTGACCGCGCCGCAGACCCGCCTGCAGGTGCGGCCTTCCATACGGGAGGGCAACAGATATCCCCTATATTTTGATCACTAAGGATTTATATATACAGATTTATGGCTACACTACTTCAGGACCTCATCCGGATCATACCGGATCCGGAGAGGATCATCACAGAAAACATTGACAGAAAATACTTAAGCGACCAGCTCGGCCGTAAGCAGGGACATGCCGACGCACTTATATTCGCGGTTTCCACCGAAGAGGTAAGCGGCGTGCTGCGGTACGCGTGGAAGCATGCTATCGCTGTGACGCCGCGCGGCGCCGGTACCAATCTGGTCGGGTCCACTGTGCCGCAAAAGGGAGGCATCATCCTGGATTTGAGCCGGATGAACCGTATCCTGGAACTGGATGAGGATACCTTTACGGTGACAGTGGAGCCTGGGATACTGCTTCGCGATCTGCAGGCATACGTGGAAGCCCGCGGACTGTTCTATCCGCCGGATCCCGGTGAGAAGGAAGCGTCCATCGGCGGCAACATCAGTACCAATGCCGGCGGGATGCGGGCCGTAAAGTACGGCGTTACCAGGGATTATGTGCGCGGGCTGGAGCTTGTCACGGCAGACGGAACGGTCATGACGGTCGGCACCAAGAATGTAAAGGACACGACCGGCCTGCCTTTAAAGCACCTCATCATCGGCGCCGAAGGAACGCTGGCAGTGATCACAAAGTGCATCCTGCGGCTGATCCCGAAGCCGGAAACGACGGTGAGTGTACTTATCCCGTACCCCGACTTAAAGACCGGCATCGGAAGCGTGATCCGTTTTCTGCGCGCCGATGCGGATCCGGTCGCCGTCGAATTTATGGAGCGCAGCGTTGTCAGGCTTGGTGAGGCTTATGCCGGCGTAAAGTATCCGGACGGCCCGGGCGCGGCAGGGAAAGGAAAACGGGCGGAGTCATATATCCTCCTTTCCTTTGACGGGAGCCGCAGCGAAGTCGAACAGAAAGTAGAGCGCGTACGGCGCCTTGCTTTTGAAAACGGGTCGCTTGATTACCTGCCTCTCTGGGATCCTAAGCAGGCAGCGGAGATCTGGGCCGTGCGGGGCGCTCTGGTGAAAGCTGTCGAGGCGGTCTCGGAACAGGAACCCATCGATCTGGTCGTGCCGATCGACAAGTCGGAGGAATTCATCCGCTTTGTCAATGACTTAAGCGCACGCACGGGCATGCAGATGATCAGCTTCGGACACGCGGGCGACGGCAACGTCCATCTGTGCGTCGTCCGGGGCGACCGGGACGAGGAGACCTGGGAGAGGGAGCTCGACGCAAACCTGTCAGAGCTCTACAGCCGCACCTATGAGATCGGCGGGCTGATCTCCGGAGAGCACGGGCTGGGCATTTCCAAGCGAAAGTATTTCTTTAAGGAAGCTGATCCTGCCAATGTCGACTGGATGAACCGGATCAAGGATGCGCTTGATCCGAAGCATATCCTTAATGACAGGATCTCCTACATCAGGTAAGCAAAGCGGGAAAGGCTTCCGCAGCCTTCGTACGGCAGAGCATGATAAAAGCCGCTGCCTGGCCTTCAGCAGAAGGCCGCCGGAGGCAGCAACAGTAAAAAAATACAGGGTAAGGTTACAACGAAATATGAGGACACTATCTGACAGAACAGCACATTTTACGGATTCGGTGATCCGACGCATGACCAGGATCTCCAACAAATACGGCGCGGTCAACCTTTCACAGGGATTTCCGGACTTTGATCCCCCGCGGGAGATCCTGGACCGCCTGAAGGAAGTGGCGGACGGGCCGCTCCATCAGTATTCGATCACCTGGGGCGCACAGAACATACGTGAAGCGCTGGCTGCAAAGCAGAAGTATTTTACCGGGCTTGACGTTGACCCCGACAGCGAGATCGTCGTGACCTGCGGCAGCACCGAGGCGATGATGGCGACCATGATGGCGCTCATCAACCCGGGAGAGAAGGTCGCGATCTTTTCGCCGTTTTATGAAAACTACGGCGCGGACACGATCCTTTCCGGCGCGGAACCGGTCTACATACCGCTCGTACCGCCGGAATACGGCTTTGACCCGGAGAGACTGGAGCAGGCCTTCCGCGATGGCTGTAAGGCGCTGATCCTCTGCAATCCGTCCAATCCGTCCGGCAAGGTATTTACACGGGAAGAACTGCTTACGATCGCGGATCTTGCCGAACGCTATGACGCCTGGATCGTGACGGACGAAGTCTACGAACACATCGTTTACGCTCCGTACCGCCATATCTGCTTTGCAGCGCTTCCGGGCATGAAGGAACGGACGATCACCTGCAGCTCTCTCTCCAAGACCTACTCGATCACCGGCTGGCGTCTGGGATATACAATCGCTCCGCCCGAAGTAACGGACCGGATCAAAAAAACGCATGATTTCCTGACGGTCGGCGCAGCCGCACCCCTGCAGGAAGCGATCGTGACAGGCCTTCATTTCGGGCAGGACTATTACGACGCGCTGCTTCGGAAATACACGGCGCGCCGGGATCTCTTCCTGAAGGGCCTTGACGATATCGGCCTCATCCATAACGTGCCGCAGGGCGCATACTATGTCATGATGGACGTGAGCGAGTTCGGCTATGACGACGACCTGAAATTCTGCGAGGACCTCGCGGCCAGGGTCGGTGTCGGCGCGGTGCCTGGTTCGAGCTTCTTCAATGAACCGGAGAACCGCTATATCCGTTTCCATTTTGCAAAGCGCGAGGAGACGCTCAACGAGGCGCTTGCGAGGCTCGCGGATATCCGTAAGAAGATCAGATAAACATCAGCCGTATATCGCTGCTATAGGTTAACATAATTATAAACAGTAACGTTATGTAAGCCGTACAGCGGTACCATCCGTCACGAAAGAAGGACAGGCATATGAAAAAGGTTAAGATAGGCATCATCGGCATCGGAAATGTAGGATCGCATGTGCTTTATACGCTGGCGCTGCAGGGACTGGCCGATGAGTTTGTTCTCATAGACATCAACGAAAAGAAGGCGGCAGCTGACCGGCAGGATACCTTCGACAGCGCCATGTTCCTGCCGCATAAGGTAAAGATCACGGTGGCGCACATCGCGGAAAATGATGCCGGAGATGGAAAGCAGGATCAGACCACAGCGTCTCAGGATACCGACGGCTTCGCGCTGCTTCGCGACTGCGACATCATTATCAACAGCGTCGGACAGATCGACTTGCTTCGGGTGGGACATGACCGCTTCACCGAGCTTAAGTTCAACATCCCGGCGGTACGCAGCTATGCAGGGCGCATCGCCGCTTCAGGCTTTAACGGCATTATCGTCAACATTTCCAATCCCTGTGACGTTATCACCCATGAGCTGATCCGCCTGATCCCGCTCCCGAAGGGCCGTATCTTCGGTACCGGCACGGGCCTTGACACGGCGCGTCTTCGCGCGGCGCTCGCGGACAAACTGAACGTAAGCGTAGACTCCATCGTCGCCTATATGTTCGGCGAGCACGGAAGCCACCAGATCACGCCGTGGTCGATCGCAAGCTTCGACGGCATACCGCTCGACGTGATGGAGAAGCTGGATCCGCGCTTTTCCTTCGACCGTGAAAAGGCGGAGCACGCGGCGGCGGAGGGAGGCTGGGTGACTTACTACGGCAAGTTCCATACCGAGTTTGCCATCTCACTGACAGCATCCCGGATCGTAAAGGCGATCATATACGACGAGAAGGCCGTGCTTCCCGCGAGTTGCCTGCTGGAGGGCCAATATGGAGAGCACGATGTCTGCGCGGGCGTTCCGGCAGTCATCGGCGCAGGCGGCGTGGAACTCATCCCGGAGCTTCCGATCACCGATGAGGAAAAAACACGTTTCCATGAGTGCTGTGAGGTCATTCGCGCCAACATTGCCCGGGCAGCGGAACTGAACTGACGAAATCAGCCACAGCCATAAAGACGGCAGTTGAATAGTACATTAAACAGGTGTAAGACCACGATTTGCGGGGATTGCACCTGTTTTTTATATCCATAAGGGGAATGCGGATGCAGATCGATCGGAAACGGTCATGCCAGATCATTTCCGCGTGTCATTCTGGTTTGTTAACCTCTTGAAACAGAATAAAAAGATGCTATAATGTTAGCGAAGGCTAATTAGCGGACAATAACATAGTTCAAAAATGCATACAGCCAGAAAACGATCTGGTGCATAAACCGACCGAAGGATGAAGACACTGATCAGGGCAGAACAAATATCAAAAGACTATCAGCTCGGTGAAGTCACGGTACACGCCTTAAAGGACGTGTCTTTTGAGATATACGAAAAGGAGCTGGTCGTTGTCCTGGGCCCGAGCGGTTCCGGAAAGAGCACGACGCTCAACATCCTCGGCGGGATCGAGACCGCCACAACGGGCAATGTTTACTATGACGGCGCCGCGCTTGACTGGGCGGATCCGGCTGTGCTCACCGCATACCGCCGTGACCATATCGGCTTTATCTTCCAGTTTTATAACCTGCTTCCGGGACTGACGGCACTCGAAAACATCGCGCTTTCGGCAGAGCTTTCGAAAAGTCCGCTGGATCCGGTGAAGCTCATCGAAGAGGTCGGGCTTTCCGACAGGCAGGACCATTTTCCGAACCGGCTCTCCGGCGGAGAGCAGCAGAGGATCGCGATCGCAAGAGCGCTCTGCAAGAATCCGGACCTGCTGCTATGCGATGAGCCGACCGGCGCGCTCGATTCTGCGACCGGCATCCAGGTGCTGAAGCTGATCGAACAGTTCTGCAGGGAATATGAAAAGACCGTCATACTGATCACGCATAACCAGGACATCGCGAAGATCGCGGACAGGGTCTTTCATTTCCGGGACGGAAGGATCGAGCGGATCGAAGAAAACCCGCATCCGATGAAGCCTGAGGAACTGCACTGGTAAATATAAACGTGGCAGGAGATGGCGTTCAAAGAAAACGAAGCGCAACGGAAGCTTCAAGTAGAGAAATGTATGAAATGTGGTTTGCACAAACTGCATATGTAAAGGGCGGAGGCACACGGTATGAAGAGCTTCCGTAAAAACGTGCTGCGTCTCGCGCTGCGCAATAAAGGCGCGATCATCGGCGCCATGCTGATCATAGGCATCGGTATCTTTGTCTATGTCTCCATGATCGACACGCTCCGCAACCTCGATGACCAGGTAGAGGCCTACTATGAGGAAAGTGAGCTTGCGGATGTCTTTGCGGAGGTGGAAGGAATCTCGTCCACGGAGCTCGCGCGCCTCACGGAGATCCCGGGGATCAAGGCGGCGGGAGGACATATGGCCAGGGATGTCAGGATCCTGGGCGACGGGCAGGAGACGATCGTGACGGTCCACCTGCTTTCCTACGATCCGGAAGACCGGATCAACCGGATCACGCTGCTGAAGGCGGAAGAGACCGGGGACAATGCTGCCTTATCCGGCAGTTCCGCGGGTGCTGCCTTCGGCGAAGGCAATGCTGCCGAGGTTATCACAAGCGGTACGGAACTGAAGCCCGGAGAAAGCCCGGCGGAAGACGATATTTTCCTCGGCGTGCGTATGGAAGGCTACTATGCCTATCCGGCGGGAACGGAACTGAAGCTCCTTTCCGGCGGACAGGCACTGAAGTTTACGTATCGCGGCATCTGCCGCTCACCCGATTATATTTATTCGATCCCGCACGGAGGCGCCATGGCGCCGGACGGCGAGGTCTATGACATCGCGGCCATCAGCAAGGCACGCATGGAGCGGCTGCTCGGTGTCAGCGACAGCCTCAATGAACTCGGCTTTATACTGGCGGACGGTTACAGCTATGAAGATGTCCGGCATCAGCTGACAGACAGGCTTGCACCGTACGGACTTAAGTCGATCTGCGAGCGGAAAGACCAGGCGAGCGTTGACATGGTCAACGGCGAGATGGTCGAGCTGATCTCGACGGGAACGATCCTGCCGGTGATCTTTATGGCGATCTCCGTTTTCATGCTCTATGTTGTGCTGAAGAAGATGATCGACCGGGACCGGACACTTATCGGTACTATGAAGGCCTTTGGTATGACGAACCGGGAACTGATCGGGGCGTATCTGATCGAAGGCGCGGTGATCGGTCTCGGGGGCGCGCTTATCGGCTGTGTCGCGGCAGGACCCTTCGGAAGGTCCATGTTCCGGCTCTATATCGACTTCTTTACGTTGCCGGATCCTGTTTATCATGACTTTATGAAGAGCAGAGTCGCCGGCATAGGGATCTCCCTTGTCACTGCGGTATTTGCCGTACTGGTCGGCGTCCGTGAGATCCTCGGGATCACCCCGGCGATGGCAATGCGCCAGCCGGAGCCGAAGACAGGAAGGAGCATCCGCCTTCCGGCTGTACTGGAACGGCACCTCAGGGTGCAGACCCGCATCGGGATCCGCTCCATGGGACGCAATCTCTTCCGCGGGTTCCTGATCGTGCTCGCGGTTATGTTCGCTTTTTCCCTTTCCTCGGCGCTCTTCAGCTTTAAGCCGCTGTATGATGAGCTTTTAAAAGGGCAGTTTGAGGATATCCAGGTCTACGACATCCAGCTGACGCTCGACCGTTTCGTGACGCCGCAGCAGGCCAATGATGCCGGCGCTCAGCTTTCCGGCGCGGAAGAAACAGAAGCCATCTGCCAGACCGCGGTCGCGCTGAAAAACGGGAATCTTACGACCTATACATTGCTCTACGGACTGCACCCGGACTCCCGGCTTTACCGGATCCGGGATAACGACGGCGTCTTTTATAAACCGCCCGCAGACGGCATTATCTTAAACCGCAGGACGGCGGAGGATCTGCATGTGCGGGAGGGAGACTATGTGGAACTCATGGGCACGGGGCTTACGGCGGATTTTGTCCGGGTCAGGGTGACGGATGTCATCTCAGAGCTCATCGGTGAAAACTGCTATGTCAGCCTGGACAGCTTTCCAAGGATCTTTCAGACACAGCCGATGGCAAACACCGTGCTGCTTCGTACATCACCGGATCAGATGGATCTGCTTCGAAGGCGCCTGACAGATACGAGCCGGGTCTCCTGGATCGTGGATACAGCCAAGATCGTCGCAGCTTATCGCAGCATGTTCGGCTCCATGCTCTACATGGTCGATATGTTCGCGCTTTTAAGCGTCGTGGCAGGCGCGATCCTCATCTATAACATCAGCATGATCAGCCTGAAGGAACGGTTTACGGAGATCGGTACCCTTGAGGTGCTGGGCATGACGCACCGGGAACTCGGGAGCATGCTGCTGACGGAAAAACTCGTGTACTTTGTGCTCGGCGCGTTGCTGGGATTTCCGGGAAGCTACGGGATCAATAAGCTTTTGGAGGTACTGATCATTTCGGACAGCTTTGATCTGAAGCTCCATGTGACGCCGCAGATCTATGTGGTGACCTCGCTGATCTGCTTTGCAATGGTCATGAGCGCCTGGTACGCAGAACAGCGCCTCATCCGGAAAATCGAACTCACGGAAACGCTGAAAGCGAGAGAATAGTATTGGAGGAAAAGCTGATGGCGAAGGTCACAGTTTCAAAAAAGAAGATCATAGCGGCAGCGGCAGGCGCGATCCTGATCGCCGCAGCCGGCATTGGCACCTATAAGCTTACAGCAGGGAGCGCCGTAAAGGTGCAAAAGGCCGCTGTTACCCGGCTGGCGGTGCGGGATACCTATACGCAGGAAGGAAAGCTCAGCGCCGGCGGGCGCTACCAGGTGCTTTCGGAGGTGTCCGGCGCGGTCGCGGAGATCTGCGTAAAGGAGAACGACGCCGTCCATGCGGGGGATCTGCTCTACAGGATTGATGACAGCAACTACCGCTACTCTAAGGAGCAGGCGGAAAATGCTGTCGCAGGCCTGGAGGCGCAGCTGGAAGCAAGCAGGATCGGGCAGATGATGACGTCGAGTCCGACGGAGTACCTGCAGTCACTTCAGAAGGAAACGGAGGCGGCGCGGGCAGCATTTCAGACAGCACAGACCAGCTACAACGCGGCGCAGGCGCTCTATGCCGCGGGCGATATCAGCCTGGTGGAGTATGAGCAGCTTGCAGCGCAGTACCGCAGCGCGCAGGCAGCCTACGATCAGGCCCGTCAGAGAAGCGAGCAGAGCGCCTCGTATCTTCAGAAGCTTGAGGCAGAAGGTATCGATCAGGAAACGATCAACGAACAGTTCTACGGGAGTGAAACGAGGCAGCTCGAGGCGCAGATCAACGGGCAGAAAGCAGGGATCAGCCAGCTGGCGGATATGATACGCAAGTGTGAAGTGCGCGCGGACCGGGACGGCCGTGTGGTGAGTCTTCCGGTGAAGGATCTGTCCATGGTGCAGCCCGGACAGCTGTGTCTTGAGATGAGCGGCATGGAAGAAGCAGCGGCGGAAGCGGATGTGCTGACATCGATCGCACCGTACCTCGCTGTCGGAGACCCGGTCGAGGTGAAGCTTACGCTCCGGGGAAGAGATGAGATTTGGAAAGGCTCGATCAGCGAGGTCTATGACTATGCCGAAAAAGGAATCTCCGCGCTGGGACTGGACGAATACCGCGTGCATGTGAAGGCGCGGATAGAAAACAGCGGCAGCTTGGAAAACAGCACGGGGCCTGATGCTGATGCTGCAGCCACGCCGGGTTCATCAAGTCCGCTATGGTCACGCGACGGCTACGGCGTGGACATGACCTTCACCTTATTTGATGAGGCTGATGCGCTCACGGTTCCGTCCGGGGCAGTTTTTACCGCGGAAGGCGTAGACTATGTCTATGCAGTGGAAAGCGGCCGCGCGGTGCGGAAAAAGATTACAGTGGAGTATAAGTCCGCGTCGCTTGTCGTGCTGGATGAATCCGCAAGCGAGGTTCATGAAGGAGATACGGTGATTGACCAGGTGGATACAAAAGGCATCTACGAGGGCGTCAGTTTGCGCTGAACTGTGAAACTATTGTGAAAAGCTTGTATTTTTCGGACGGTTTGATATATATTGGAAACGGAATCGGGACAGCATAAATCCGTCACGATTCGCATGACTATGATTATGTATCAACAATATATCTGATGCGGTCCGTTTATGGCTCGCAGAAAGGAGATAAAGAATGATCTGTCCGAATTGCGGAAAGGAAATACTGGACTCGGCGGCGTTTTGCACGAACTGCGGCGCAAACATCGCAAAAATGATGGCAGCAGCCGGAGCGGGTGCAGACGCATCGGCACAGGGTACTTCGAAGCCCACGCCCGACAGCTATGATCCCCATATGTACGATGATGTCATGCCGCATGGTCAGCATTTGCAGGGACATGAGTCGGATGTACACCTCGAGCAGGGGCGTCCGGGAGAGCAGGGTCCGCAGGACCGTCCGACTATGGAGCGCCCGGAAGGAGAGCAGGGATCCGCACAGGAGCAGGGCTATCAGCAGCAGAACGGCCCGCAGCAGAACGGTCCGCAGGCAGGAAGCAGCACAGGAGACAACAAGCCGTTCCTCTCTGTGCGTGCCGCGTCCCTTCTTTGCTACTGGTTCAGCCTGATCGGCTGGGCAGTGAGCTACTTCTTAAGCGACAGGAATGATCCGTACCTCCGGTTCCACTTAAACCAGGCCCTGGTGCTGGCACTGGCGGCACTCCTGTTTGATTTTCTGGGTGGTATTGATCATATGGCCACCGTTGCTTTCGTACTGGGGACCGCCCGCTTTGTGCTCTGGGTGATCGCTTTTGTACGGTCCTGCAAGGGAAGCACGGATCCGGTTCCGCTGCTTGGCGGCATTCACATCATCAACTAATATGAAGAGCTGCTAAAACTCATAAAACTTTTATTATTTCATAACAGAACCACTTGCAAATGCAGTTGAAATCTGTTATGGTATGCATCGTAAATTAATACCTATGAAGAGTGCGTGAGAGACAAGCTCGAAGACCGCACAGCAACCTACCCGGTTGGGCAAGGTGCTAAAGCTTGACCGATGGGTGAGATAATAGCGACATCAGGCCCTGACGGTAAGTCGGGGCTTTTTTATGGAAAATGCCTCCGGCTGATTCCTGACAGTTTATCTCAACCAAATTCACAGCCAGAGGAGGAAAGGAAAAAATGGCAAGAAGATTATTTACATCCGAGTCGGTGACGGAAGGACATCCTGACAAACTCTGCGACCAGATCTCTGATGCGGTCCTTGACGCAATCATCGCGAAGGACCCGAACGCGCATGTTGCGTGTGAGACATTCTGCACGACCGGTCTTCTTACCGTTATGGGCGAGATCACGACAAACTGCTATGTGGACATCCAGAAGATCGCCCGTCAGGTTATCTGCGACATCGGCTATGACAGAGCCGAGATGGGCTTTAACGGAAACACCTGCGGCATCCTGACTGCCATCGACGAGCAGTCCGGCGACATCGCCATGGGCGTCAACAAGTCCTACGAGTACAAGGACGGCGAAGAGGACGAGGCGAACCTTCGCGGTGCCGGCGACCAGGGCATCATGTTCGGCTATGCCTGCAACGAGACTCCTGAGTATATGCCGCTTGCGACCAGCCTTGCGCATAAGCTCGCGATGAAGCTTGCGGCTGTACGCAAAGAGGGCAGGTACGAGTATCTTTGCCCGGACGGAAAGAGCCAGGTGACTGTAGAATATGAAGGCGACAAACCGGTCCGCGTGGATACGGTCGTTCTTTCCACGCAGCATAAGGATACTGTATCACTGGAGCAGCTTCGTGAGGACATGATCCAGGGCGTTATCCTTGAGGTGATTCCGGATGAGCTGATCGACGACAAGACCCGCTTCTTCATCAATCCGACCGGACGTTTCGTCATCGGCGGACCGCAGGGCGATACCGGCCTTACCGGACGTAAGATCATCGTTGACACCTACGGCGGCGCGGCACGTCACGGCGGCGGTGCATTCTCCGGAAAAGACCCGACAAAGGTGGACCGTTCCGCAGCATACGCGCTTCGTCATATTGCTAAAAATGTTGTCGCAGCCGGCCTCGCTGACCGCTGCGAGATCCAGGCAGGCTACGCCATCGGCGTCGCAAAGCCTGTATCTGTCATGGTCGAAACCTTCGGCACCGGCAAGTACACGAACGAAGAGATCGAAGAGGCGATCAACAAGGTCTTTGACCTTCGCCCGTACTGCATCATCCGCGACCTTGATCTCTTAAAGCCGATCTACCGCCGTACTGCGGCTTACGGCCACTTCGGAAGAGAAGAGGAAGGTTTCACCTGGGAGAAGCTTGATAAGGTCGAAGAGCTGAAGGCAGCGATCGGCTGAAACTGAACAAACATCATACGAGGCAGCCTGAACATAGTTTCAGGCTGTTTTTTGTACTAATTTTTGTATTCGATTGACTTTGCTATTCAATTCAACTATGCTAATGATGTTTTTCTTTAAGATTTACCAGTAACGTAACAATTCACTATCTACGAAAAACGGAGGAAACTACCAATGAGAAAAGCATTATCCGTAGTTCTGGCGGCATCCATGGTGCTTGGCCTGGCTGCATGCGGCGGCAGCTCCACAGCTACCACCACCGCAGCTCCGGCAGCAACCGAGGCAGCAGCAGAGACTGAGGCAGCGGCTGAGACCGCAGCGGCAGCAGAGGAGACCGAGGCAGAGGCTGAGGAGACTGAGACAGCAGCTGAGACCGCAGAGGCTAAGACCGTCAAGGCAGGCCTTGTACTGATCGGCGATGAGAACGACCAGGGCTACACCTACAACTTCATGCGCGGCAAGGAAGCTGCAACCGAAGTTCTGGCAGCAGAAGGCATCAATGTTGACTGGGTCATCAAGTACAACCTGATCGAGGGCGACCCGGTTGAGGAAGCAAACCTTGAGCTGGCTGATGAAGGCTGCGAGATCATCTTCAATAATTCCTACGGCCATGAGCCGGCTATGCTGAAGGTCGCACCGGATTATCCGGAGATCCAGTTCGTCGGTCATACCAACGAGGGCAGCTGGAAGGATGATCTTCCCAACACCCACAACGCATTCAACAACATTTACGAAGGCCGTTATGTTGCAGGCGTCGTCGCTGGCATGAAGATGCAGGAGATGATCGATAAGGGAGAGATCACCGAGGATCAGGCTGTCATCGGTTACGTCGGCGCTTACTCCTTCGCAGAGGTTATCTCAGGCTTCACCGCTTACTACCTTGGCGCAAAGAGCGTTTGCCCGAGCACGACCATGAAGGTTCAGTTCGTCGGTTCCTGGTCTGATGCTACCCTGGAGGCCAATGCCGCACAGGCACTTGCTGACGCAGGCTGCATCATGATCTCCCAGCATTCCGACAACACCACCCCGGCTACCACTGCACAGTCCAGCGGCGTATTCCACACCGGCTACAACAACGACATGAGCGGCGTAGCTCCGCAGGCTTCCATCATCAGCACCCGTATCGACTGGACCAAGTACTTCGTGCATGCCATCGAGTGTGTTGTCAACGGCGAGGAGCTTGAGCAGGACTACACCAACCATGGTATGGCTACCGACGAGGTCGTTATGACCGAGCTCAACGAGGCGATCGCAGCTGAGGGTACCAAGGAAGTCATGGAAGAGACCATCGAGAAGATCAAGTCCGGCGAGATCCAGGTATTCGATACCGACACCTTCACCGTGAACGGCGAGAAGGTCGAGCAGGCATTCGCGATCGATACCGACGGCGACTTCGCTCCGGACAGCGAGGAAGCGATCTTCGACGGCGCGTTCCACGAGTCCTACTATCAGTCCGCACCGTACTTCGCACTGCAGATCGACGGCATCGAGTGGCTGAACAGCGCATTCTAATCAAATAAGCTTACAGACATCATAACTGAATCAGGTACAAAAATGCACTCCCGGGCGGAGGCGGGATCACTCGTCACGTCCGGGAGTTTTGTATACATTGACAAAAGCATAGATTGAACATATAATTAACGGTGTAAGAGGAGCACTGCAACAAGCGGTTGACCTCGCTAATGGTTATCCAATATTAAACAACCGTCACTTGGCCGAGTGGCGGTTGCTGCGTTTTACAGTAGCGAATGCCGGCATTTCGTGTATTGGTGCGGGCATTTGGATAGATCAAAGGGAGGTACATCACTTTGAAATACAGAGAACTTGGCAGCACCGGCATCAAGGTAAGCGAGATCGGCATGGGGTGTGAGGGCTTCCTCACGACGGACGCTGCGGGATATGTGGCGTACGTGGATCTCATGGAAGAGCTCGGGATCAACTGCATTGACATGTATACGCCCAATCCGGAGTTCCGTACGAACCTCGGCGCGGCGCTCAAAGGCCGCCGGGAGAAGTTTGTCCTGCAGGGGCATATCTGTTCCGCCTGGAAGGACG
This sequence comes from Lachnospiraceae bacterium, assembly GCA_017455005.1. Taxonomy (GTDB): domain Bacteria; phylum Bacillota; class Clostridia; order Lachnospirales; family Lachnospiraceae; genus Avilachnospira. The sequence goes on from JAFTBX010000034.1 coordinate 57,286, forward strand.
GGCAGTACTTAAGGACGAGGAACTTAGAGGAGGCGAAGGCTGCGTTTCAGGACCAGCTCGACCGCCTGCAGACAGACTACCTCGATATCGGCATGATCCATTACTGTGACGCGCTTTCCGACTGGGAGGAGATAAAGAAAAACGGAATCGTTGACTATGCGAAGGAACTGAAGGCAAAAGGCATCATCCGCGCAGTAGGCCTTTCGAGCCATAATCCGCAGGTGGGCCTGGCGGCAGTTCGTGAAGGCGCGATCGACGTACTGATGTTCAGCATCAACCCCTGCTACGACCTGCTTCCGGCAAACGAAGACGTTGAGGAGCTTTGGAACGAGAAAAACTATGAAGGAGACCTCCTCAACATGGACCCGGAGCGGCAGGCGCTTTATGAGCTTTGCCAGCAGAAGGGCGTCGGAATCACGGTCATGAAGGCGTTCGGCGGAGGAGACCTTCTGAATGCGGAACTGAGCCCCGCAGGTGTGGCGCTTACCGCGAATCAGTGCCTGCACTATGCATTGACCCGTCCCGGCGTGGCTTCGGTCATGGCAGGCGGACGCACGCTTGACGATGTGAGAAGGGCTGCCGCGTATGAGGACGCAACGGAAGAGGAGAAGGACTACGCACCGGCCTTTGCCGCAATGCCTAAGATCAGCTGGCAGGGTCACTGCATGTACTGCAGCCACTGCGCGCCATGTCCCATGGGGATCAGCGTCGCGGATGTGACGAAGTTCCTCAATCTGGCAGTGGCGCAGGGTGCTGCTGTCAATGCTGACAGTGCCGACGGAACGCTCAAGGTGAACCGCGACCTTATCCCGGAGACCGTGAGAGAGCACTATAAGGTACTTCCGCATCATGCGGGAGAGTGTATCGGCTGCGGCAGCTGCGAGAGCCGCTGTCCGTTCGGCGTCGGCATCATTGACAACATGAAAAAGGCTGCCGAGGTCTTCGGGTATTAAGTTTCGGTCAACGGGCAGAAGGGAACATAAGATGAAGAAACACATCATCCTGTGCGGGCGCCGGCACGTCGGTAAGACAACGATAATAAACCGTCTGATGCAGGAACTGACGATTCCGGTCTACGGTTATCAGACGAGCACGACCGTGACGGATGAGGATGGGACACATCACATCTATATGTATCCTGCGGGGCACGTAGGTGGGCAGATGTCCGATGCCAATCACGTAGGCGACTGCAGGATGAAAGTCCTGAATCTGAACCGGGACGCATTTGAGACTCTGGGTGTGAAATTCATCAAGCGGGCAAGGCCGGGCGGCGTCATTGTGATGGACGAGATCGGCTTTATGGAGATCGGCGCGGAGCATTTCTGCGACGCGGTCCTAAAGGCACTTGACGGAGACATCCCGGTGCTCGCGACCGTGAAGGACACGGAGCTTGGCGCGGAGTTTCTGGATAAGGTCCGGAAGCATCCGAACGCGG
>JAFTBX010000035.1 GCA_017455005.1 Lachnospiraceae bacterium
AAGACGGGCAGATGACCTTGGAGAGTGAACTTGTATAGAATACGCGTCCGGCCAGATCAAGAGACTTGATCGGGTTGACGGATTCACCGGAGAAACGAAGCTCCGTATACGGATCATCTTCCAGGATGACCTTGTCATATTTGCATGCAAGCGCGTAGAGCTTCTCCCGCTTTTCCTGCACTGCGGTATATCCGGTCGGGTTCTGGAAGGAAGAAATGGTATAGATCATTCTGACTTCCGGATGTGTCTTCAGGATCTCTTCTACCGCATCTGTATCGATACCGGACTCGTCTATTCCGACGCCAAGAAGCTTTGCTTCATAGGCCAGGAAAATGTTGTAGCAGCTCGAATAGGACGGCTCTTCGACGATGACGCCGTCTCCTTTGGAAATCCAGAGTTTGGACACAATGTCAACTGCCTGGGTGCCGCCGCTGACGATAAAAAGATCGTTCTTCTCAAAATCAAATCCGTATTTCGCAGCCAGGCGCTCTTTCAGTGCCTGAACGAGCGGCGGATAACCCACGATTGAACCATAGGTAAACAGTTTGTTGTCGCCGGTGTCCAGAGCTTCCTGATAAAAGCGTTTCATATCCTCAACCGGGAATGTCACAGGTGACGGATTGCCGTTGGCAAAGCTGATCAGGCCGGGCTTCAGTGCCGCTTCGGCAAACTGTCGGATGACAGATCCCTTGATATGCTTCATACGTTCTGCTACCTGCATACGGTAACCTCCTTAAAAAAGAAACGTCCACAGGCGAAAGCTTATGCTTCCTCCATGTGAACGTCGTTGTTCAAAACAAAAACTACAACATTTCAGAGCTGCTTATCAAGCAAAATATATAGGTCGGTTATCTGTACAGCAGCTGGCCGTCATGCACCGTTTCCGTATCCAGCACGATGTGGTCATAGACCTGCAGGCCGTAGGATGAGTTCTTGCGGACAATGCTATAGCCGTTCGCGCTCTCCAGGATCTCCACTTTTTTGAATACCGTATAGCCCTTGTTGATGTTATATGCGCCTTTCAGTTCCTTAAGCGGTCCGATCTGATAACGGTCTTCCGTGTCAGACGGGGAAGCGCATACAAAATCGCCGGTCTGCAGCGGGCACTGCTCGTTGCAGTCCACATAACAGTACTCTTCATCCGTGTTGTAGATATCCGGTATAACAAACTGTGTGCTCGTACCCGTTTCACCCACGACCGCCTTAAAAAATCCCTGGTTGCCGTTTTCATCCGCCGTCAGGTAACGGATCGGGATGATGCTGAAGTTCTTGGTCGTGATCGACTTATCCGGTATCTTCAGACCGGAGACATCGTTGGTCACGATCTCAAACTTGACGAATCTGTCCGAGGTGAACTGGATCTGATAGCTGTCCAGACTTAAAATGCCGTACTGGTTGCCGTCCGCACCGCTGACGATCTTGAACCACGCCTGCGTTGAAAAGCCCTTGTCAGAAAAGCTGATACGCAGCGAATCCTTGTCGCCGAACTCCTGGACGTCCTCCTTTTCGAGCGGGAACGCGATCTTCCAGTTCTCTGATGTGATCAGCTTGTAGGCAGGATCCCCGGCGGTCACGATATCCCCTGACTTCAGGATCTTTCTGTCATAGGATGACTGATTGAAGAGACTGCTCCCAAGATCTGTATCCGTAATACCTTCATAGCCGTCCGTATAGCTGCAGACCGTACCGGTCATATCGGAATAATACTCCTTGAAACGGATACCATCCGCGCGCATTTCATCGGAAAGCGTACTGAAAATGTTGACGCTGGCGTACTCGATCACATGCGCGTCAAGCGTATCCTTGGTCTGGTACAGGGTCTTAAAGTCACGGTTTGAAAAGCTCCGTGAGTCATGCAGCATCTCCATGCGGATATCAGCGATCTTGGAAGAGTTTAAGACTTCAATCTCCGAGGCGTGCGTCTGAATATAGTTCATCAGGTCGCCTGTCTCATCGATGGAATAAACCGGATTGCCGTTTGCGACCTTCCGCCCGTCCGCGACATAATAATAAATATATCCGTTATCTGCAGCCTCGACGATCTGCTCGTCTCTTAAGATGATGCCGGTGTAGGTATGCTCCTTAACGAGACTGCCCTCTTCGACCTCATAGAAATTGACCTGAACGCGGTTGCGGATCGAAAAAAAGGTAAAAACAAAGTAGGCAGCCATAAGTATCACTAACAGCTTGCCTACACTTGGCTTAAAAATATTCAGTATTGTACGTTGAAATCTGTTCTTCCTGTGCGCCATCGAAGCTTAGTAATTACAGAGCCACCGCCACGTACTGCTTGCAGCTCTCCGGCAGATCATGCTCGTCCATGGAAACGCTGACAACAAAAGTAATACCGAAGTTCTCACCGAGAGCGGCGATCTTCGCGATCGCGTCGGAGATATCCGCGCCCATCATGTTGGCAACGGTAAGGAAACCATCCAGGAACATATATTCAAGGTCGTGGTCCTGAGAAATGATACCGCTTAAGAAACCGATATATCCTTCCTCGGAGTTGACCGGGAAGTTGCTGATATTGATCAGTCTGATTTTATTTGAAAGCTCATACATATGCTGTGAGCTCTTGTCAACATATACAACTGTGCCGTTGGCATCCTTGACCGCCTGGGCAGCCCGGCTGAGAAGTTCCTTTGTCTTGCCTTTGCCCTTGCTGCCTACAATTAACTGAACCATGTCTTATCCTCCATAAAGGTCATTGAATCCGTAACTGGGGTACAGTTACTTTCCTAAATTATATTACACAGCCGAACCTTTAGCAAGGAGTTTTCTCCGAATTCCTACGGAAAAAACAAATGTCACTTTTTGAAGGATGATGAATAATGTGCCTCAGGATCTTTCCAGTATGCGCCAGAGCGTCGTCCGCGAAATACCGAGACGCTCCGCGGTTTTTCTACGGTTGCCGCCTTCTTCGTCCAGGACCTGCAGAACTGTCCTGTAAGTGATCTCTTCCAGCGTTTCACGCGGGCTTAACGGTTTGATCGCGGTTTCCTTGACAGTTTCCGTCAGCCTTCTGTCCGTTTCCTTTTCCGAAGCGACGATATCGCGGATCGCTTTGAGGGATATCGTTTCCTCCGTGCAGTCGAGGATCAGCTGCATGAGGACCCGTTCCAGCTGCACATAGTTTCCGGGCCAGTCGTAAGCCGCGAGCTCCCGGATGCCTTCCGCTGTGATCTTTGCTGACCTGGTACCGTGTTTTTCACCGAAATACTCTTCAAATCCGTCCACGATCAGCGGGATATCTTCTCTGCGTTCTCTCAGTGCAGGAACCGGCATCTGGATCGCGTAAAGCTCCCTGACGGAACGCTGGATCAGCATCTTCACATAATCACTGCCGTTATCTTCAATAAGCATGATCAGACGCAGCTGCCTGCTCAGGTTGGTGTTTCTCAGATAGGAAAAGAGCGTGTCCGCGTCCTGCTGGTTCAGATGCTCCAGCCCGAGAAAGATCAGTGTCGTGCCCGTGCGGAAGGAAAGCAGCCCGTCGTCACCGTAGAGCCGGCGCCATCCCTTTTCATTGATCACCGCGCAGTCCAGAAGGTAGCAGCCTTCATTGGAAAGCACGCTGTACATGCCGATAAAGCGCGCCACAGTGTCGGCATGAGTACCTTTTTCGCCGCTGACCACGACGTGCATCGCGGATTCACAGGCTTTCTGCGCGCGGCCGAGGACCGGGCTTCCGTTTTTACTGAAGAAACGGCCCATGTTGGCCATATCCGTATCGGCGGAATCATAGGCGGAAAGACCCGCGACATTGACGGGAAGCGTCCCCTCATTCTCACGGAGATGGAAAATGACCATCTGTTCATCATGGTAGTAATGGACCCTGCCGACGATGAGATACCGGCTGCCGCCCGCGGTGCGCTGGGTCCTGAGCGACGAATAACGAAGAACATCCGGTATCATCCGCGCAAGCGCCTTTCGAATCTGCTGGCTGTCCCGTTCCATCGGACGGGCGAGAAGCAGCTCTCCGTTTGCGCTGAAAGCGTAAAGCAGTTCCTGATTGTACTCCAGCTCAGACTCACAGACCTCACTCATCATCCGGATCATGCCGGTCTCCGAATAATGCCTTACAGCTTTGCTGATGGCCTTTTCGATGCTGCGGGCGCTGGACTCGATGAGCTCGGCGGCGATCCCCACTTCTTTTGCGGCCGTCAGTCCTTCCATATCGCAAAGAACTTTGTCTATGCCTTCCGATTTCAGCCGCTGGAGCACGTCGATCGACCCCTGTTTGTCATGGATCGTGAAGATATCGACATTGACGCCGAGTACGTCGCAGAGCGTCGTTGCCGCATTGGTGATCCCCGGATACCCGACGATCGCAAAACGGGTGCACTGCTCCATCACGCTTGTAAGGGCGTTCTGGATATCATAAGGCGTCAGCTCCACCTCGATCACCGGCAGGCTTGTCGCGTTGCGGATCAGATCCGCGGTTCCTCCTCTTGAGATAATAACGTCAAAGGGGCTGAGATCCATATTGCGGACGCTCTCTTCTCCGTGCGTAGTATTGCCTACGATGACCTGCAGACTGATATCATTCCTTGAAGCGGTAACGGTCTCAAAGACCTGTTTCATTTCCGGGTACGGTGCTACTGCAAGGATCCTGATCTTTCTCATCTTTCCTGATTTTCCTTCGGTAACAATAGTTTATCAAATAACTGTCGTGAAGCGGTTTGTTTCACTATGGAACGCCTGCTTACATTTGTACATTGTATTACTTATGTATATTGTACACGTTATAGCGTGGTTTCAAGCACACATTAATAAAAAAAATACTATCGCAGTTTCGTGTAAGCAATAGCTCAGCCTGTCTCGATAGTTTAAATTTGAAACACATAACTGTTCACCATATCAAACACATATATTTATGCATTCTGTATATTTTTACATATAATAGAATACCGCTGTCAGACCGGGAACGGTCCGCAGCGGTATATAACCATCTTCGTATTCAGTTATCTCAGTCTTCTTCCGCACCCTGAAGCATTGCTTCGAACATCTCGTCAGCAGGATCAATGATCGGAAGCTTCGTCACCTTCGCAATCTCTTCCTTCAGATACGGGAAGTGCGTGCAGCCGAGCAGGAAGCATTCGCAGCCGTTTTCTTCAAAATAGCGCGCAAGCGTATCCACGCCGCAGCGCTTCATGATCTCTGCCGGCGGAAGGCCCTCTTCGATGCTGCTGACCATACTCATGTTGCCGGAGCCGATCATGTAGATCTGGTCATTGCTCTCGATCAGCGTCTTTTCAATGTTGAAGGTGGACAGGTTGTTGGCCGCGACGCATCCGACCCTGTTATAGGACTTGCCGAGCTTGCGGTATACCTGCAGCGGCGTATAGATCCTTACACCCTTCTCTTCCTTATAGGTCTCAAAATCAAAAGCGCCGGAAAGGGAATTACAGTAGATAAAGAAATCCTTTATGCCGTCAGCGATCGCAGCGTCAAAGATCTCATCCATGCGCTTATGCTTCTCCTCATAGCTGGAATACTGAAACTTGAGCTGCGCATCGCAGCTGTCAGAGACCGGCATATAGACCGGATAAACGACAGGAAGCTCATACTCCGCGTTTTTTTTGTTGAGATAATCGACGCCCATCTGTGTATCAACCGGCGTGCCGGCAATCACTGCAACCTTAATCATGTCTGAACCTCCTGTTTCGCATTTCATGATCCTTATCAGTTAAATTTTATCATAGTATGCTGCACGGCACATTTTCGAATAAAGAATAAGTGGGAATGAGAAAAAGTTATATCTCATTCCCGCCTTGATTTACTGTGATTTGGATGCCAGTGTTTTATGACCGGCATATAGGTATTCGTAGATCGGTGAATTCATGACGACGGAGATATACTGCTTTCCGTCACTGTCCGCTTCGGATCCAAGCACCAGACAGAATCCCGCGGCATTGGTATGGCCTGTTTTGCCGCAGATCACGTGCATATTGTCCGCAAAAGTAAACTTGCCGTTTAAAAAGCCGTTGCCACTTGTCCAGGTAACTTCTCTTTCCGGCTGCTCCCGGTCATCCTTATTGGTGACCTTACAGCTGTACTCCGCAGTCCCGGCGATCTCACGGAATGTCTTGTTCTTCATTGCTTCGTTGAAGATCAGATACATGTCATAAACCGTGACATAGTGCTCTTCATCCGGAAGTCCGTGCGGATTGACAAAATGTGAGTTGGTCGCGCCAAGCTCTGCAGCGCGTTGGTTCATGACAGCTGAAAAACCTTCAACGTCGCCGCTGATATGATGTGCGATCGCGACTGCAGCATCGTTGCCGCTCGGAACCATCAGGCCGTACAGAAGGTCTCGCAGCGGAAGCTTGTCTCCGGGCTTCAGATCTGCCATGGAAGATCCGCTGACCGTGATCTTTGACTCCTCCGGAATCGTAACCATGGAATCAAGATCACCTCTTTCCAGTGCGATCAGGCAGGTCAGGATCTTGGTTGTCGAAGCCGGATATACGCGCTCATAAACATTATGCTGGGAGATGACTTCCTTGCCGTCAACGCTGAAGAGACCGAACGCGTGGGCATTCACGCCGTCAGCATCAAGGTCTCCGTCCGAGGAAGGAACGCAAAGATCCGCGGCAAAGCCGTCCGGACGGATCTCGTCTTCATTGGTAATGAGTGTCAGAAGCCCGTCCTTGGGAAAAGCATAATGGTTTTCGAATTCTTTCTCGCTGCAGCCCGTAAATAAAAGCACAGCCGCAATACTTAAAACCGCGAGTGCTGCGCGGCCTACGCAATGATTAATGTTCACGCCACTCCAGTTCTCCGTTTCCAAGTGCTAAAACGAGCAGTTCCGCAGTCGCCAGGTTCGTGGCGATCGGGATGTTGTAGACATCGCAAAGCTTCACGATGTCGTTGACATCCGGCTCGTGCGGTGCCGGGTGATGCGGATCCCTGAGGAAGATCACCATATCCATGTCGTTGTTGGCGATCTGCGCAGCCATCTGCTGCTGTCCGCCCAGATGTCCGGGCAGGAACTTGTGGATCCTTAAGTTCGTCACCTCTTCTATCAGGCGACCCGTTGTCGCCGTGGCGTAAAGGTCATGCTTTGAAAGGATGCCCTTATACGCGATGCAGAAGTCCTGCATCAGTCTCTTTTTAGCGCTGTGTGCTACAAATCCTACGTTCATCGATCTCCTCCATACCGGAAACACTGTCTCCGGTGATCCCCCATTGGCTGCTACAACTCTTTGGTCTGCAGCCCGATATTGGAAACCAATCCTATTCCAAGATAAAGCGAAAGCAATGATGATGCTCCACGGCTGAAAAACGGAAGCGTCACACCCGTATTCGGAAACAATGCGGTTGCGACAGCAATGTTGGTAAATGTCTGAAAGCCGATCCAGGCAGCCACCCCTGTACAGATAATTGCCCCGGCGAGATTTTTGGACTTGCCGGCGATCCAAAGGATGACGAGGATCAGCGCAAGATACAGGCAGAGGATCGCCAGACAGCCGCGAAATCCGAGTTCCTCTCCCATGATTGCGAAGATGAAGTCTGTATCTTCCTCAATCAGGAAATTGCCTGCTTTTACTGATCCGATATCCGTGTTGTAAAGACCCTTTCCGAAAAATCCGCCGGAACCGATCGCCATGATCGAGTTGGCCTGCTGGAAAAAGGTGTCTGAATACTCTGTCGGATAAAGAAAGCTCAGGATTCGGTTCTTCTGATAGTCCTGAATAAACGGGATCAGCTGGTAGTTGTCCGTTGTAAACAGGAAAATGATGAGTCCCGCAAAGATTGCGATCAAAACACCGAAGATCAAAATCCATGTTATGCTCAGTCCGGAGACCAAAAGCATTGCTGCAAATATAACTGTAAGAATAATGGTGGTACTTAAATTCGGCTCAATAAAAACGAGCAGTGCCGGAATGGCGAAAAGCAAAATTGCGAGAAACAGGTTTCTGGGCTCATTGACCCGGTCCTTAAGCCTTCCGAAAAGACCGCCGAAAAACACGATCAGTCCTGCTTTTACGAACTCCGCAGGCTGGATCTGGCCTATGACCGGTAGAACGATCCATCTGCCGGCGCCTTTATGAACGGCTCCCCAGATGGCAACTGCAACAAGCATGATCAGTACGATAATGTAGAAAAGCGAATTGTAGCGGATCAGGCGGTTATAATCAATAAATGATATGACCAGGCACAGACCGAAGCCGACAAGCGAGCCGATGATCTGTCTTGATACGATCGCCGTGTCCATATTCGAAGCAGACCGGAGGATCAGCACGCCCAGGAAATTCAGGACGGCGACCACGGCCAGCAGAAACAGACTATGCGCTTTTATACTGTACTTAAACTTCATACTTGTTCAATATATATTATACTCTGCTAACGCGTGATTGTCACGAAAAAACAACACGAAAAATGCCAATTTGTCACGATTTATGACAACAAATTAACGAATTATGTCTTTTTGTCATCATTTTGAAGCAAAAACGCTTTGGCAGAGGCCGGATCGGCCCCTGCCCATAGTGTATTTCTTTAACCGCCGACGACATTGATGATCTCAATGCCACGCGCGTTGCCATTGATGATCGACGGAAGGTCGATCTCACCATAGTAGTAATCGTAGACACGCCTTGCGAGTCGCGCCGCGTTACCTGAAGAATATCCAAACGGGATAACGACGGTTACTGCGATCTCGGGATCGTCATAGGGCGCGTAACTGATAAACTCAGCATGGTTGCCGCGGGTCTTTACCTCCTCGGCGGTACCTGTCTTGCCGGCGACCTCAACGGTCGTATACCCCTGGAATACTCTGCTGGCGACACCGGTCGTAATGACGGAACGGATACCGCTTCTGACGATCCTCCATGTTGAGTCCATCAGCTGAACGGTGTCGATCTGTTCTGCCGGGAATGTCTGGATCAGATTGCCGTCCGGATCCGTTTCCTTCTTAAGCAGCGTAAGGTTGAAGAGCCTGCCGTTCGCAAGCGCGGTCGCGTACCTTGCGAGCTGAACATTGTTATAGGAGTTGGTACCCTGACCAAACGCGGAACGCTCCGGATCAGAGTCGGTCATGTGCGGTTCTTTTTCGTCGATCTGGATACCGCTGACACGGTCGAGACCAAACATGGATATATATTTCTGCAGACGCTCGATACCGAGGTTTGTCGAGTAGACCTCCTCTCCCGTTTCCGGGTCTCTGGTCGTAGCGAGCCTGTGGCCGTACTCCGCAAAGCTGTAGTTGCAGGAGTTTTCAATCGCACCCGCAACTGTCAGCGCCTCATGACCGGGTCGGCCGATCCAGCACTTGATGTTGGGTTCCACTTCTTCATATACACCGGAACAAAATACGGTCTCGTCGATGCCGACAGCACCTTCTTCAAGGACAGCAGCAGCTGCGAGGGGCTTAAATGTGGAGCCGGGCGCCTTGTTGGTCTGCGTCGCGGAATTGATCAGCGGAAGGGACTGGTCATGCAGGCATGCGTTAAAATATTCGCGGTCGTTGATACGGTTATTGTCATAACCCGGGTAAGCAACGAGGGCACGCACATCGCCCGTATTGACATCGGTAATGACGACGGAACCCATACAGGGATCCAGCGCCAGCTGAGCCGGCGTAATGTCGATATCCTTGATACGGTCGATCAGGAACTGGTAGGCATAGTCCTCACCGTTCATGTCAAGCGCATTGTAAAGCTCCGCATTTTCCGCGAGAACGCCCTGCTCGTAGAGCGCCATGCAAAGAAGCCTTCCGGAAAGACCTTCTCTTCCGATCAGCATATACCGGTAGATCAGTTTGTTGAACTCCCGGTCATTTTCCAGGTCCGAAAGGATCTGCTCGGAGATCCTTTCATAGATATCTTCCGCGTCACGATACTTCTCGTCATCGCTCAGATCCAGACTGTCAACATTGACCCATCCCTCGGATATACCGGAGTAAATATAGTCGCGCAGGCTGATCGTATCATTCTTCCAGCTTAAATAGCTTTCTCCGTAAACATCGATCTTGTTCTTATCAATGATGCCGGTCGAGCTCTGTCCGAGGTAATCATTGATATAAGCCATATAGGCGACGTATTCGGTGGAAAGCTCCGCAAGCGGTACGCCGTAGCCGCTGGTCAGTTCATAACGGATCCTGTCCATGACGGTGCTTTTATGTCTGGTAAATGCCTCCGCGATCTGCGCTTCCGCCGGTCCGCGGTTTTCCACATCAAAGAAATGCTCCGTGTCGAGGATGTTGTTGTTGATGAACTGGTAGTAAGCCTCATCGACGGAGATCACGATCTCGGAGGACTCCTCCGGAAGCTCTATGTCCGCAGCCGCCATGTTGACGATCTTATTCGCGAGGATACCCGCGAGCTGCTGCTCCAGAAGATGGTAGACGCCGATCTGGAGGTTCTGCTGAATCGTCAGATAGAAGTCGTTGCCGGCAGAAGGCTGCGTTTCGTTGATGATCTCCAGGATCTGCCCGTAGTTATCGACGTGCATGTCACGCTGGCCCTTGCTGCCCTGCAGATGCTGCTCCATCGTCTTTTCAATGCCGGTGGCGCCGACAAGATCCGTGATCATATAATCGGGGTTGGTCTTCTGCAGCTCTTTCAGCCTTGTCTCGTCCTGAATCGCGCCGGTGTAACCGATGATATGCGAAAAGTACTTTGCGTTATTGTAGCGACGGATATAGGACTCTTCTACGCTCATGCCTCTGAGTTCACCCTGATTTTCAAGGAGCTCCGCCATACAGTTTTCGTCGATGTCCTCGGCGATCGTACTGGTCTCATAGCGCTGGAACGCCGTCTGCCGCATCGCGAACAGGATCTTGACCATGTCGAGCATGGTCTTGTCGTCCGGGATGACCGGTGCGCCGGCGTCGTCCTTGATGGAGTCAAAGGCGTAGTCATGCGCTTTTTTGCGGAAGGCTTCCTCCGCGGTCATCGAAGAAGGATACTTCACCTCTCCGTTTTCGTCCGCCTTATCAAGCTCCGATGATGAAGTACCGTATACATTGGCGATAAAACGCCTCCTTGCGGACTCGCTCGTTGTCGTAAAACGGAACGTGCCGTCCTCGTTCAGCGCAACTTCAAAACGTGTGACGATATTGACGTTGTGCTTTTCCAGGATCGTCGCCAGCTTGAAAAGCATCAGGTTACGTTCATTGTAGGACTTATATGCGCCGTTATCCGCGATAACCACGTTGTACGCGAGACGGTTATATGCAAGAAGGTTGCCGTCCGCGTCGTAGATATTGCCTCTGGCACCGGGAATCTTGATCGAACGTTCGGTCATCTCGATAAACTGATCCGAATAAGAGTCGCCCTCGACCACCTGAAGATTATAGAGTTTATTCATCAGGATGCCGAAAAGACATACAAAAAACAGGCCCAGCGCTGCAAGACGTATCTGCAGCGGATGGTCCAGTTTCTCGTGGATCAGTCCGAATATGTCTTTAAGTCTCTCCCGCAATTGCTCTCCTTTTATGCCGCGCTCTGGCCTCTCAGTTCATCGATCCTGTCCATCCTGCGGTTCGCCGCAAGCAGCAGCCGGTAGACGACAAGCGTTACCAGCAGGGTGAAAAAGATCTCCGGAATAATGATGTGCACAAGCGAATAATTGAAATACAGCTCTCCGATCGTCATATACCGATAAGCCAGGATCGCGAAGTTATAAAAAACCTCGCTGACCAGGCACAGCAGCAGCGGCAGGATGATCGAATCCGACCGGTAGGTATGGCTGAACAGACCGCTGAAAAATCCCAGATAGCTGTAGATCAGAACAAACAGCCCGAAAGGTTCCGTGTAAAACAGGTCCATCATGAGTCCCGCAAAAAGGCCGCAGAGGATCCCCCACTCTGTTCCGTAGATGAATCCGTACGAAAAGGTGATGATCAGGATCAGATTGGGTACTGCCGCGAAAAACGTAAGAAACGGAAATACGCAGGTCTGCAGGATAAATGCCGCCACGACCAGCAGGAAATAGATCAGTATTCTTTTGGCGATGACTTTGAGCTTCATCAAAGATCCCCGGGCGTCACAACGCCGTCTTCCGTCTTCACCTGGGTGATGACGAGTACTTCCTGTATGTTATCGAAATCAGCGACCGGGATCAGCTTGCCCGACTTGGTAAGGTGCTGACTGTTGATGCTGATATCCGACGCATAGCCGATCAGGATACCGGGCAGGAACTTGGTGCTTAAGGGCGAAGTGATGACAGCGTCACCGTCGTTGAATACAGCATTTTTATCAATGTTCGTGATGTTGAGAGTACCGTCCTCATACGCCGTAATGTTGCCCTGCACAAGGCAGGTGTCCGAACTGTACTGGGACATTGCGTATACGTTGGACTCATCGTCGATAATGGAACGGACGGTCGCGTAATTGGCGCCGACTTCCGTTACGATGCCGACCAGGCCGCCGCCGCAGAGGACATTCATATCTCTTGTGATACCGTCAGCCAGTCCTTTATCGATGCGGAATACCCGAAACCACTTCTGCGAATCCCTCGCGATGACCCTTGCAGCCACCTTCGGATACTGCATATAATCCTGATCGAGTTCATAAAGGGCGCGCAGGCGCTCAAGCTCGAGCATATCCGAACGAAGCCGGTTGTTTTCTTCCGTCAGTACTTCAAGACGGCCCTGCAGGCGTTCGTTCTCCGCATAGACCTCATGAAGATGCCGCTGCTCCCTGATCCTGTTCGATACAGTAGTGCCGAAACGGTTGATGCCGCTTTGGATGGGCGTCAGAAAATAGCCCGCATAATAGCGGACCGGTTCCAGCACGGAGCTTTGCACATAGCTTACGACCATCAGAAAGCCGCAAAGGATCGTGATGACGATCAGTATATTTTTAGAAAGTCTGTTTTTCAATAAGCAATACCGGTTTCTTCTGCCATAACGCCGTCCGGCGTTTCATAGATAAACTTGAAATCCGCGACATCGGTTTCTTCCGGAACGCCGTCCAGCTGTTCCATAATGCCGCTGTCGACGAAACTGATGAAGCAGTTGTCGCCAATGATAATCGAATCACGAATCGGAATATTCATCATGCGTCCGCACCGCATCAGATTGAAGGTCATGACAATGTCGTCATTGCTTGGCGTCGGCCGCCCGCTCGGATGATTGTGGATCATGATAAAAGCAGCCGCGCGGTTCTTAAGTGCTGCCGTAAAGATCTCCCTGGAGGATACCGCAGAACGGTTGACCGTACCGCGGCTCACCATCACGCTCCGGATAAAACGGTTACGGGAATCAAGCAGCATGAGATGCACTTCCTCTTCGTTGGCGTGGCGCAGATGCTCCATATAGTAGCCGGCAACAGACGCGGGATCATTGAGCTTTAAGTGCTCTTCCGCCCTGCGTCGGGAAATACGCCTGGATATCTCGGCAACGCACAACAACTGGAGAGCCTTGACTCTTCCGACGCCTTTGATGGCCTTATAGTCCTCCTGGCTCCAGTGCATAAGCCGAAGCAGGCCATCCGTGCTGTCCTCGGAATAAAGGATCTCCTCTGCAAGCAAGACTGCGGACTTTTCCCTGGAGCCGGTCTTCAGGATCACAGCCAAAAGCTCGGCATCCGTAAGCGCTTCCACCCCGCAGGCTTCGCATTTTTCGTATGGACGCAGATCCGCCGGGAGATCCGCGATCAGTTTGTGTTCTGGCATATAAAAAATATCTTTTTCCGGCTAGGAACGATCACGCGCATATTCTACCACAAATAAAAATCGGTGTGAACAAATCACACCGAAAATTTAGATAAAATTAAAGAGTGTGTACTGCGTATGAACGTGGCGTGAAAACGCGTTTGCCTCATGTATGCGGTCAGAGCTCCAGGAAGCCGTCTTCCAGCATCTGCTGACAGCTCATAACTACGCCGAGCTTGGAGTGCGGATACGTGATGCCGCCCTGGAAGAATACGGTATATGGATCGCGGAGCGGTCCGTCGGCGCTCAGTTCGATGGATGAGCCGCTGATAAAGCTGCCGTTTGCCATGATGATATCACTGTCATATCCGGGCATCGGGCTGGGTTCCGGCGCCACGAACGCGTCGACTGCAGAAGCCCTCTGTACGCCGCGGCAGAAGGATATGATCTTCTCCGGGCTTCCGAGCGTGATCGCCTCAATGATGTCATATCGGGGATCCGAGGATCCCGGAGCAGCAGGATAACCGAGACGCTCATAGACCGCGGCTGCAAGCATGGCGCCCTTCACGGCGCCTGCCGTCACGGTCGGGGAAAGGAAGATGCCCTGATAAAGCAGACGGTTATTGCCTAGGGACGGTCCGAGTTCCTTCTCAAGTCCCGGTCCGGTAAGACGGGCCGCGGCTCGTCCCACGCACTCTTCTGTTCCCGCTATGTATCCGCCGACCGGTGCGATGCCGCCGCCGGGGTTCTTGATCAGCGAGCCGACGACCATATCCGCGCCGACTTCCGAAGGCTCGATCGTCTCTGTAAACTCTCCGTAGCAGTTGTCGACCATGACGATGACATCCTTTTTCACGGTACGGATGAACCTGATCAGTTCACCGATCTCTGCAGTGGAAAATGTCCTTCTCGCGGAATAACCGCGGCTTCTTTGGATCTCGACAAGACGGGTCTTTTCATTGATCGTGGCACGAATTCCTTCAAAATCAAACCCGCCGTCCGGCAGCAGCTCCACTGAACGGAAGCCCACACCGTACTCTTTCAGCGATCCCCTGGCGCCGCTCAGTCCGATGACAGTCTGCAGCGTATCGTAGGGCATCCCGACCGGTGAAAGGATCTCATCTCCCGGGCGCGTATTTCCAAACAGCGCGACAGTAAGCGCATGCGTACCGCAGACGATCTGGCTTCTGACCAATGCGTCTTCCGTACGGAATATATCGGCATAGACTTTTTCCAGACGGTCTCTTCCGAAGTCATCATATCCGTATCCGGTGGTCTCGAGCATACATGCGCCGGAAATACCGTTTTCCTGCATCGCGCGGATGACCTTCAGCTGATTATACTCCGCAGTTTCATCTATCTTACGGAAATGCTCCTGCAGGCGGTCCTCTTCTTCACGGACCAGCGCAGCAATGCGTTCATCCACGCCGAACATCCGGTAAATGTTTTCTGATCTCATCCAATGGGTCTCCTTCGTCTATATTGATCCAGATCACGTCCCGCTCTCGCTTGAACCAAGTGAGCTGACGCTTGGCAAATCTTCTTGTATTGCGCTTGATCAGGCGCACCGCCTCATCAAAGCTTGTCTCGCCCCTAAGCCATCCGTACATTTCCTTGTAACCGATGCCCTGGGCTGCCGTCAGTGAAAGCGGTGAGCTTCCATGATATAACGTTTCCGCTTCTCTGGCAAGGCCTTCTTCCACCATCTCATCGACTCTCCGGTCGATCTTCCGGTAAAGTCTCTCTCTGTCCCCGTAAAGAACAAAGTACGTATAGTCATACGGGCTGTATGCCGGTCCGTTCAGCCGCTTTTCGCTTTCTCTTGCATTGTGATCCGAAATCTTTTCACCGTGAACACGGTAAAACATAAGCGCACGGATCACACGCTTGATGTTGCCGGCATCGATAAGCTCCGCGGATGCAGGATCCACAGCCAGAAGCATATCATGAAGCCTGCAGGGTCCGTCCGGTTCCAGTGCGGCAGCTTCCAGCATTTCCCGATATGCGCTCATCTCCCCGGACTCCGGCTCTTCCGTAAAATCAATGTCATAAAGCAGCGCCTGGATATAAAACCCGGTGCCGCCGCAGACGATGGGGATATGGCCGCGCGAAACTATATCCGCGATCGCGGCTTTTGCCATCTCCTGGAACCGGACGACATTGTAATCTTCATCCGGGTCCATGACATCGATCAGATGATGCGGAACGCCCTGCATCTCTTCCGGAGTGATCTTGGCGGATCCGATATCCATGCCGCGGTAGACCTGCATGCTGTCAGCGCTGATGATCTCACCGCCGATTTCCTTCGCCAGACGTACCGCCGCGCCGCTCTTTCCGGTCGCAGTCGGTCCCGTAATGACAATGACACGTGGCTTGACTGCCGGCGATTCCCCGGCATGCGCCGGATCTGCCAACGCAGTCATGCCGCTGCCTGCGGCCCCGGAGCAATCCGTATATGTATTCGGTTTTGTATCTACTCTTTCCTTCATTCAGATATGCAACAAGGCAATTTTGCATCTTCCTACACGATGCGCTTAAAGATCTTGTCGATCTCCGTCTTCGTCCAGCGGGCGATCGTCGGGCGTCCGTGCGGGCACATGTACGGATTATCCAGCATCAGAAGTTCACTGATGAGTGCGCGCATTTCCAGCTCCGAAAGCGGACGGCTGCCTTTTACGGCCGCCTTACAGGACATCGACGCAATCTTATACTTCATGTCCTCCGACGATATGCCGCGCGTTTCTTCACTCATGCTCTGGATCAGGTCCATGAGCAGCTCTTCCTCGCCGAGGCCCGGCAGGTTGGATGGCACAGCGCGCACCACATAGTCCCTGTCTCCGGCCGCCTCGATCTCATAGCCTGCCTCTTCGAAGCTTCCGAGGTTTTTCTCCATCAATGCCGATTCCTTTGCGGACAATGTCAGCACCAACGGCGGAAACAGCATCTGTGAACTGACCGCATGATCGCGGATCAACCTGGTAAAACGCTCGTAGTTGACCTTTTCATGCGCAGCGTGCTGGTCAATCAGGTACATCTCATCGTGAAACTCGATGATCCAGTACGTTTCAAAGATCTGTCCGATCATCTTAAACTGCGGCACATTGGCAGCATTGATAAAGGCGTCCGCGTCTTCGCGCTTCCTCCGGTTCGGATCGGATACTGCCGGTGCAGGATCTGCTTTTTTGATTTCCTCAACCGGATGTGGTTCCGGCAATTCGTGTGAAACAGCTGCAGACTGATCTTCCCCCGCCTTTACAGGCGCAGCGGCAGGAATATCCTGACGGGCTGAGGGTGCCGGGACAGTTATATCCTGATGAGCCGAAGGAGCTGCAGAAACGGTACCGGCAGCATTCACCTGCTGTACGGCAGCGCTCTTTTTCAGTTCCGTTTCAATGTCGGAGACATAATCAAAGCGCCGGCTCTTTTCGAACGGCTGAGGGTCTTTACCGTAGGGATCGGCTTGAAACGCGCTCCGCACCGGTTTTTGCGGCTTTTCAAGAGCCCTGGCGCCGTCCACGACGTGCTCCTGACGGACAAGTGCCTCGTTCAGCGCGCTTCGCACGGCGTCGTAAACGGCACGGCTGTCCGCAAAACGCACCTCAACCTTGCGAGGGTGGACATTAACGTCTACATCCTCCGGCGCAAGCTCGACATTGAGCACGACCATCGGGAAACGGTGCATCATCAGAAACGGTGCGTAAGCGTCCTCCGCAGCCTTTCGCAGTACTTCGGAACGAATCGCGCGGCCGTTTACAAAAAATACTTCAAAGTCACGTTTGCTTCGTGCGATGACAGGCTTTGCCGCGTAACCGGTCACACGGATCCTGCCCGCAGCCTGCCGCCGCTCTCCAAGCGCCTGCTTCTGAGCGGGGCTAATAAGGTACCCGGACATGCGTTCCACCGCTTTCGCGACGGAAGAAGTGTTTTCCCCGCCTGTAAGCTTCCCGTCAACGTTTTTTTGCTCCTTTCGGAAGATGGAATCAATAACCGCATCCGGATAACGCTTACTGCCGTCTGTATAAGCCGCAGCGGGGTCTGTTCCGTCAACTCCGGCAGCATATGCTCCGCTGTCCACTTCGATCAGGTTTGCGGCGGCTTCCTGTCCGTAGATCAGATAGATCACATCCTTCAGCTTGCCGTTGCCGCTCGTATGCAGCATGCTTCTGCCGTCAACCGTCAGCGAGATACTGATCGAAGGATGGGCAAGCGCTGCTTTTTCGACAGTATCGATGACATAGGAGTTTTCGACGGCTGCCGATTTTAAAAACTGCCGCCGTACCGGGATGTTGGCGAGAAAATCCCGAACGATAACGGTCGTTCCTACGGGCGCGCCTACTTCACGGGAGGAACGCTCCACGCCTTCCGATATCCGGTACTGAAGTCCCGTCATTTCCTCCGCTGTCCTGGATATAAGCTCTGTATCCGAGACAGCCGCGATCGACGCAAGCGCCTCACCGCGGAAACCCATCGTACGTATGTGTTCGATATCCTCCGCCGTCATCAGCTTGGAGGTCGCGTGCCGGATAAATGCGGTCGGAATCTCCTTCATAAGAATGCCGCAGCCATTATCTGTAACGCGGATCAGCTCCAGGCCGCCGCCACGGATCTCGACGCTGATCGCATCCGCGCCGGCATCGATCGCATTGTCCAGAAGTTCCTTGACAACGCTTTCAGGCCGTTCCGCTACTTCGCCCGCAGCGATCTTATCGATTGTCTCTTTGCTCAGTACATGGATCATGGATCTTAAAGCCGCCTCACCGGCAATACTTCATTCTCAGGTCTGAAGCCCTGTTTACTTCAGCTTCAGCTGCTCCTGCAGTTCATTTAACAGGAAAAACGCTTCCATCGGTGTAAGGTGCGTCATGTCGGTTTCCCGGATCTTATCTGCCGCAGCCTTCTGCGCGTTATACTGTTCACTCGTGATAGGGACATGGATGCCGGTCGCGCCGGATCCGGAACCATACCGGCTGCCGCCTTCTTCCGCTACCTGACTTAACGGCTCTGCCCCGAAGGCAAGCGTCTGCTGCAGGCCGCCGGACCTTTCCACAGATGGTTCCGTCTCCTGACGGGAATCAGCCGGCGTATCGATCCTTGCGGCCGCGTTCGCGATGTCAGACATGCTCAGCTGCTCCGCAATCTCATTCGCCCTGTCCGTGACCTCTGCGGGGACGCCTGCGAGCTTTGCCACAGCGATACCGTAGGACTTGTCCGCGCCGCCCGGTACGATCTTTCTTAAGAAGATCAGGTCGTCGGCATTTTCCTTGACAGCGATGCAGTAGTTATGCACGCCCCGGATCTTTCCTTCCAGTTCTGTCAGTTCATGATAATGCGTCGCAAACAACGCCTTTGCGCCAAGCTTTTTCTTGTCACTGATATATTCGACGACCGACCAGGCGATGGAAAGTCCGTCATAGGTCGAAGTACCGCGTCCGATCTCGTCCAGGATCAGAAGGCTCTTCGACGTCGCGTTGCGTAAGATATTCGCGACCTCCGTCATTTCCACCATGAAAGTAGACTGTCCGCTCGCAAGGTCGTCCGACGCGCCGACTCTCGTAAAGATCCGGTCGCAGATCGCGATATCGGCTGATCTTGCCGGCACAAACGATCCGATCTGCGCCATCAGCGTGATCAGCGCAACCTGGCGCATATACGTGGACTTGCCGGCCATGTTGGGGCCTGTGATGATGGCAATGCGGTCCGCCCCGTTATTGAGAAGCGTATCGTTCGCTATGAAGCTTCCGTCTTTCAGCATCAGCTCCACGACCGGATGCCGGCCGTCCCGGATGTCGATCCGTCCCTGTTCATTGATCTTCGGGCAGACATAGCGGTTTCTGGTGGCGACATTGGAAAGTGAACAAAGAACATCCAGATAAGCGATCGCCTTCGCGCTCTGCTGTATACGCTGCGCCTCGCCGGCGACACGGTCCTCGATCTCGAGGAAAAGCTCGTACTCAAGGCTCTTCAGTTTCTCGTCTGCGCCGAGGATCTCGGAAGAAAGCTCCTCGAGACGTTCAGTCGTATAGCGTTCACCGGTCGTCAGCGTCTGCTTCCGGAGAAAATAATCCGGCACCTGCGACTTGAAGGTATTGGTCACCTCGATGCAGTAGCCGAAGTTTTTGTTGTATTTTACTTTGAGCGTCCGGATCCCGGTCTTTTCCCGCTCTTCATTTTCAAGGTCCAGGAGCCATTTGCGTCCCTCGGTCTTTGATGCGCGCAGCCTGTCCACATCCTCATTATATCCCGTGAGGATCATGCCGCCGTCGCGGATGGAAACGGGCGCTTCCGGATCGATCGACATCTCAAGAAGCGAACAAAGATCCGTAAGCGGATCAAGCTCACTTCCGAGCCGCTGCAAAAGTCCTGCGTCAAATCCGGAAACCAGGTTCTTGATGGCGGGAAGCATGCTGATCGACTGGCGGAATGCCAGAAGGTCAAGTGCATTCGCGCGCCTGGTACTGAACTTCGCAAGGAGTCTCTCCAGGTCATAGACCGGGCGCAGATACTCCATGATCTCCTCGCGGTCGATGAAACGTTCGTTTAAATCACTGATCGCCTCCTGGCGTTCTTCAATCTGCGCTTTCTTTAAAAGCGGCTGCGAGATCACGGTACGAAGGAAGCGGGAACCCATCGCGGTCTTTGTCTTATCCAGCACCCAGAGCAGCGTTCCCTTTTTGTCCTTTTCACGCATGGACTCAAGGAGCTCTAAGTTCCGCATCGTCGCAGTGTCGATAACCATGTACTCGGACGTGCTGTACGGATGGATGGACGTGATATATTCGACGCTTGAAAACTGCGTGTCATAGACGTATCTCAGCACGCCGCCCGCAGCAAGGATACCGGCAAACATATCGGAAAGTCCGAGACCGGCAGCATTGGCATGAAAATGTTCCTCCAGAAGCTCCTGGCATCGTCCTTCATCGAAATAACGCGCCGGCACCTCCGAAGGCGTTACGCCCCAGCGGTCCCGGATCATCGCAATGTCGGCGCCGCTCAATAAAAACGCCGCGTCACAGATCAGCTCCGACGGCATGAAGCGGTTGATCTCGTCGTAAAGCTCCTTGAGCTCCGTGACCTGCGTCACATAGTAGTCTCCGGTACTGACGTCGATCGCGCTGATGCCGAAGGCTTCCAGAACGTAGCTGACGCACATGAGGTAATTGTTGCGGCTGTCGTCGAGGGCTTCATTTTCCGTAAGCGTACCCGGCGTCACAACACGGATCACGGAACGCTTGACGAGGCCTTTCGCAAGCTTCGGATCTTCGACCTGCTCTCCGATCGCGACCTTGTAGCCCTTCCGGACCAGGCGCGCAATATAGTTATCCGACGCGTGGAACGGGATGCCGCACATGGGTGCGCGTTCCTCCATGCCGCAGTCCTTTCCTGTCAGCACCAGATCCAGTTCCTCCGAAGCGATCTTCGCGTCATCAAAAAACATCTCATAGAAATCGCCGATCCGGTAAAACAGGATACAGTCGGGATATTCTTTTTTGGTCTCCAGATACTGCTGCATCATCGGCGACAGCTTCCGGATCTGTTCAGGTGTCAGTGCCATGTGTGCTCCACTTATAATATATGTTCAGCTTATCGTTTTTTTCAGGCAAGGCTGCCAGTATAGTAAAATCCGTGGCTTTCTTCGAGCCTGACTTTCTGTACCGTGCCGATGAGTTTCTTCTGTTCTTCCGGGTCTGCGGGCACATGCACGGTCGTGCCGTTTTCCAGTTTGCCGGTGATCATCATGGGATCATACTCGCTGATGTCCTCAAAAAGGACCGGCAGTGTTTCCCCGCGGAACCGCTCCAGGCTCTGTGCGGCAAGGCGGTTCTGGAGATCCAAAAGCCTGTCAAAGCGGTCTTTAACCGTCGCTTCATCGATCTGGTCCTCATAGGCAGCCGCCGGCGTTCCTTCCCTCTTGCTGTAGATAAAGGTAAAGGCCTGGTCAAAGCGGACCTTCCGAACAACGTCGAGCGTCTCCTGAAAGTCTTCCTCCGTCTCTCCCGGGAAGCCTACGATAATGTCTGTGGTGATCACGATATCCGGCATAGCCTCCCTGAGGCGCGCCGCCCGGTCAAGGAAACGTTCCTTGTCATAATGCCGGTTCATCCGCTTCAGTATCCTCGAAGATCCGGACTGAAGCGGCAGATGGAACTGATGACAGACATGCTTTGATGCCGCCATCACTTCGATCAGTTCATCTGACAGATCCTTCGGATGCGATGTCATAAAGCGGATCCTTTCAATGCCGGTCTCCCCGGCAAGCAAGTCCACCCGCTTCAAAAGTTCAGGGAAAGAAACAAAGGATGCCGCCTTGCCGTCATCTGCGGCAGGACCCTGATCATCGCTTACGGAAACGCCTTTATAGGAATTGACATTCTGCCCGAGCAGCATGATCTCCTTTACGCCGTCTTCCGCCGCCCTGCGGATCTCCGCGAGGATCTCCTCCGGAGTACGGCTCTTTTCACGTCCGCGCACATAAGGTACGATGCAGTACGAACAGAAGTTGTTGCAGCCGAACATGATATTGATGCCCTGCTTGAAGGGGAATTTGCGCTGCTGCGGGAGTTCTTCGATGATATCGCTGCTGTCGCGCCATACCGATACGACCGGTTTGCGGTACAGTTTTTCAAGGTCTTTCCGGTTTCCCGCATTCAGGCCGTATCGAAGCAGCTTTTCGTAACGCTCATAGTCTGAAGAGGAATCGATGAGGACAGCATTGCCCGCATGCGCCGCTTCGAGGCTGTCGACCAGGCCCGCGCGCTTACGGTGCAGCATGAAAAGCAGCTCCGGAAACTTGTAAAGGTTGTGTGTGCCGAAGATCAGGTCGATGTAGGCATACTTCTTCCGAAGCTTCTCCACCTCGTCCGTTTCCTGCATCATGCAGCCGCAGACCGCGATGATCCGCTCCGGATGTGCCTTTTTCATGTTTTTGAGTCTTCCGAGCCTGCCGTAGAGATGCTCGTTGGCGTTTTCCCGCACTGTGCAGGTATTGAAGATCACAAAGTCGGCATCTTCTTCCGCTTCCGTGATCTCATAACCCGCCTCCCTCAGGATCCCGCAAAGCTTCTCGGAGTCCCGTGCGTTCATCTGGCAGCCGAAGGTGACGACCGCAGCGGATAATTTCTTATTCGAACCGGATACGCACTCATCACCGGACGCATATGACTCTCCGATCTCCTTCAGCTGCGCAATAAAATAATGCTGCCGCTCCGGTTCCGTTACCGGGGCAGCCGCGAGAACATCGTTATTAATATAGTTTAAGATATCCGTCATAACAGTATCTCACTAAGCTTTTCAAAAGATCCGATCTTCGCGTCGCGCAAATCTTCCGGCACTTCCCCGAAGCCATAGGAAGCCCAGATAAAGCCGACCCCCGCGCGTTTTGAACTGAGCGCATCCTTTAAGATATCCCCGACATAGACCGGCGTCTGAAGGCCGTAGTGCTCCATGATGATGCGGATCGTCTGATCTTTTTCCACACCTGTATCGCCGTAGCTGAGCCAGCCTTCAAAAAGCTCTGCAGTTTCCGAAAAGCCGGTAAATAGCTCAATATAGCCCTTTTCGCAGTTGGATACGATAAAAAGACGGTACTTTTCCTTCAGTGCGCGCAGAGTTTCAGCCACCGCAGGATAGACGTCCGCGCCATATTTGCGGAGGAAGTCGTATTCATACTCCATCGAACGCCAGACCATGAATTCATAGACGGTCTCGATGTCTTCCGCGGTGAATGCCGGCGTCGCTATAGAACCGGCTGAACCTGTTTCTTCCGAACAGCCAATCCCGGCAACACCTGCAAAGCTGAGAGGCTCCTTTCGTTTTTGCATCTGCTCCGAAAGCATATGCGTAAAAGGCGCTTCCCCCTTCAGCGCACGGCGGAAGGTCTTTAAGAACAAGTCCGGACAAAAACCTTCCAGTTCCGGATAAAGATGGTGAAAGATCTCGATCGTCGGCTGACCGAGTTCTCCCATGATCTGCTCTTTCGTAAAGGTTCTCTTTCTCAGCCCGAAGCAGTCACAAAACTCCGCGGAAGCAGCCGAATACGCCTTTGCAAGCGTTCCGGTCGAGTCCCAGAGCGTACCGTCCACATCAAAAATAATCGAATCAAACTCTCTCATATGAAAATCAATACTTGCGGTCGGGGTTAAACTTGTCGCCGAGGTTGGTGACAGAGCCGTCATCTTCCTTGATGTCAATGTTGTCGAGATTGCTGCGGAGGGAAGCTCGGACGGCAGCGATATATTTCTGCCGAAGCTCCGCCTGCTCATTTTTCTCAGCCGGCGTCAGTCCTGCCGGCGTCTTGGATTTATGAAAAAGTTCGTTGATCCTGTCGAGATCCTGTTGTGTCACAAACTGCATAACTCATTCTCCATTATACTCATTCATATCTTCAATGATCGCAAGCGCTGTTCGGATGCCATCTACTGCCGCAGAGGTGATTCCGCCGGCATATCCCGCGCCCTCTCCGGCCGGATACAGGCCGTACAGCACCGTATGCTCTGCCGAACCATCATTTTCTGCCGCACCCTCGGGCATAAGCTGCGCAAGCCTCCCCGCGGTTCTGGTGATTCGTACCGGGCTGGAGGTCCTTGCCTCGACGCCCGCGATCACCGCCCTCGGATCGTCGTACCCCGGAATCGTCCTTGCAAAAGCCTTCATACCGTCAAGCACGGCTTCCGCAACGTACCCGGGCAGCATGCCCCGAACATCGGCAGCAGCGGCGTAGCCCTTGAAGCAGGGCGAAAAACGCTCCCACGAAGGGTCAGCATTTTCTTCCGCGTTCCAGATCCCGGAAGGTTCCTTCACATCCGCTTTAAACTCCCCGTAGGTCTCATAAGGTATGATCCCGTTGAGCGATTGATAGGCGGCTTCTTCCAGACCTCGCTGAAAGCTTAACCCGGAAAGCGGGTCATCGGAACGCATGTAGTCATCCGGCGTAACATTGACGATCAGCGCAGAGTTTGCGGTGCCGCTGTCCCGTCTGTGATAACTCATACCGTTGATACAGAGGCGCCCCTCCTCCGAGGAACTGTTAACCACGTAGCCCCCAGGACACATACAGAAGCTGTATATGCTGCGTCCGTTTTCCGCCTGATGGGTCAGCTTATACGGGGAAGGTCCAAGTATCGCTGCCTTATCTTCGAGGCGCTCTGCGCCGTACAGAGCACGGTCCACAAGTTCCTGCGGATGCTGCACCCTCACGCCGACTGCAAAAGCCTTCGGTTCCATGTAAATACCGTCAGCATGCAGCATTTCATAGGTATCCCGCGCGCTGTGTCCGGTCGCAAGGATGACATGCCTTGTATCGATTCGCTCGCGCTTACCGGTCTTTAAGTCCGTATAAAGCACTGCAGAGACTTTTCTTCCATCGGCCGCATCCACCTTAAGCTGCGCAGCACCTGCTTGATCATCATACACCAGGCCGTCAAATCTCGAGTGAAAGCGGTACTCACCGCCCGCTTCTTCCACATATCGGCGGATACTGCGGATAACGCCTACAAGCACATCTGTGCCGATATGCGGCTTCTGGTCATAAAGGATGCTTTCATCCGCGCCGAAGCGCACAAAAGTCCGCAGCACATATTCGATAAAACCGCCCTGCTCCATGATCGAAGAGTTGAGCTTGCCGTCGGAAAAAGTTCCCGCGCCGCCCTCGCCGAACTGGATGTTGCAGTCAGGGTCAAGCTTGCCGCTTTCAAAGAAAAGATCTGTCTTGCGCGTGCGCTCTTCCACCGGGCCTCCACGCTCCAGGATGATCGGCTTTAAGCCGCTTTCACTAAGCGCGACCGCAGCGAACAGGCCGCAGGGACCGGATCCGACGATGACAGGACGATATACCTCCGTACCGTCATTTTCCGACAGGTGCTTTTGCAGTTTCGGTACAGCGAAAGGCTTTTTCGTTTCCTGTGTAATGCTGCGGTTCCTAAGACCCTGGATATATTGAAGCTCCGTTTCCGCTGTCGGTCCCGTCACGGAATCATGCAGCCTTAAATCCAGCGAATAAACAAAGAAAATGTCGTTTTTATCCCTGGCGTCTGTCGAGCGCCGGAGGATCCTGAGCTTCCGGATGTCTTTCACGCGGCATTTGAGCATCTTTGCCGCGCGTTCGTAAAGAAGCTTCTGCTCCCGCTCCTTTGCCTTTTTCGTCCAGCCGCCCGTGGACGGATCCACATCCGCCGAGCCTCCCGGGCAGACTTCAAATATCGGTATTTTCAGCTGATTGATCCTGATCATGTCAATGTAGTCGATCCTGTATTATCATAATTTGCTGCCGCCAAGCCCGCGATCCTGCCGCAGGCCCATGCAAAATGGAGATTATAGCCGCCGCAGTCCCCATGGACATCGAGGAGCTCTCCACAGACATATAAGCCCGGAAGCCTTCGGCACTGCATATCCGCGGGGTCGATCTCGCTTAAACTGATGCCGCCTGCGCAGCACTGCGCGCGGTCAAAGCCCGCGGTGCGGTGGATCTCAAATACATGATGGAGACACGGTTTATCATTCATCTCAATATCCGCTTTGAGGCTGACGGGAAGTCCCGTTTTCAGCGCTGCGGACGCGACGGCACTCAGCTGCATGACGGGGATCCCGCTCAGCGAGTGCTCATTTAACTGGATCTCGCCGCTTTCAGATAAACTGAGCTTTCTGCCGGCTTTCGTCCCGATGACAAGCGTCACCGTACCGTCCGCCCGCACGCCCTTCCAGTCGCGCAGCAGTTCATCCTTCGAATAAAGCGCGCATAACGCAGGAAGAAAGCTATGAAATCTAAGACCGAGGTCCTTCAGGAAGGGATAGAGCGAACTGTCCGAACCTGTGACGGGGTAAGCATTTGATCCCGCGGCCAGGATGACGGCGTCACAGTTTACCTTGTAAGCGGCCGTATGGCCGTTTTCCGGCGCATAGTACTGCACTTCCCAGCGCCTTTCCGCCCCGCCGCTCACAAAGCGCACTAAAGCAAGCTTTGCGCAAAAGCAAAAACGCACGCCGAGCTCTTCCGCACGTTTCAATAACGCAGCTTTAACACCCCTTGCGTCCTGATCCTTCGGATAGACATAGCCGGTCTCATCAAAACGGTAATGTCTGATTTCCGGTTCGATCCCAAGCCTGCGGAAGGTATCGATACAGTCTTCACACGTAAAAGCATCAAGGACTGCAGATACGAAGTCCTCTGCATATGCTCTGTCCCGGGCGATATCATGGCTCTGACCGTCTTCATCCGTAAGAAGGCAAAGCGTCTCTTCCAGAGAATGATAATGCCTCGTGCCCACATCCGTGTTGGTGTAATTACAGCGGCCCGCGCCTGTAAGTAGGAGCTTGTTTCCGGCGCTTTTCATATGTTCCAGCACCAAAACATCGGCCCCATGTTCTGCCGCGCTAATGGCAGCCATGAGACCGGACGCACCGGCACCGATGATAATGATTTGATTTCTCTTCTCCGGCATATTCATCATATATGGTTTACGTCGTCATTTGCAGATCTCAGCCTTTACAGGCGGGCCTGTACGCGGGATCCGCAGCCGATGACGCGGTCACTCTTACATCAATCCGAGTCTGTGCAGGACTTTATAGATCCGAAGTCCCATCGGCATCTCAAGGAGTTCCTCCTTGTTAAAGGCCCGAAGCACGATCAGCGCCGGGAAATAAACCAGCACCGCGATGCCGATGCAGACGGCGATCATCAGCGCAAGTCCTGCCTTGCGGTCCGCGAAGCCTGCAGGCAGCAGGCCCTTCATCGCGAAATAAACAAAGAAAACGACAACGCCCATGATGGCGGACGCTATAAACGGCACAAAAAAGGTCTTCCACTTGCTTAAGGTATACGGCACGTGGCGATGCATGCAAAAGCTGTTCAGCAGGCATACGACCAGCGCAAAGACAGCATTGGCATAGATCACGGCATGGATGTCATGCTTGACATACATAAAGCCGATCAGTGCGACGACATGGATAATAAGCGCAACAACCGCGTTCCTAAGAGGCTCGGAGAGATAACCGAGTCCCTGCAGGATGCCGTTCGTGATCGTCGAAAGTGAAAACAGGATGATCGGGACCGCGCCCCAGCGCAGAACGTCGATCAGCAGGGTATTATCCTGCCCCGAAAAAAGCAGGCTGCAGATCGGCTCCGCGAGTACGAAGAGGCCGACAGCTGCCGGCATGGAGATCAGCATGACAAACTGCTGGCTCAGCTTGATCTTCTGAACTACAAGACGCGTGTTCCGTTCCGCGACCGCGTTGGTCAGTGAAGGTATGACGGACGAGCTTAAGGAGTTCGCCATTGCCACCGGGATGTTGAAAAGGATACGGTATTCACCGAACACACCCCAGAGGAAAACGACCGAGCCCGCAAGACCGAATGTGCCCATCATACGGCTGAACAGAAAGTCGTCGAGAACTGTACTGATGTTATAGACCGTCGAGCTTAAAAGGATCGGCAGCAAAGTGATGAGAAGGACGAACGCGATCTGCCCCGCACTCTCCCGTTTATATCCTCGTCCGACAGCTCTCGCAGCGCCGAGGACCTCTCCGCCGCCCCGTCTTCCGCGGGAGCGCGGTCTCCTCGCCGCGTTTCTTCCGGAAGATGCACGGCCTTCCGAAGCATCATAAACTCTTCCTGAAGAGCGGGCCGATGTCTCCTCATAATCATCGTCATAGGCATCGGGCTCATCCTGCCTGAAGGAAGCCGCAGGACTGAACTCGTCCTGATCACCGCCGTTACCTGCAGGAAGCCGTCCGTAAAGCAGCATCAGAAGAATAAAGAACAGCAGCGCAACAAGCGCTCCGGCACCGGTACCGATCGTACCGCCTGCCGCGCCGAATGCATAACTGTACTCCGTAGAGTTATAGACAAGGTTTGCCCTGAGTCCGTAGTTAAAGAGCAGCAAGGCCATGACGATCGAGACGACGGCGTTTACGACCTGCTCGAAGATCTGTGATACCGCGGTCGGGACCATATCTCCCGTGCCCTGGAAATAGCCGCGCAGTACACCGAGATACGCCATGACCCACACGGTCGGCGCCAAAGTACGAAGCGCGTACTCGGTAAAAGGTTTATTCATCGCCACGGCGATCGGATGCGCAAAGAAAAACATCACGCCGCACATCAGGCCGCCGACCAGCGTCGCGTAGATAAAGGCGACGCGCAGCGTCATCCTGACGTCGTCATAGCGCCCGTGCGCAAGCCTTACCGAGATGACCTTGGAGATCGCGGTCGGCAGTGAATAAGAGCTGAGGATGAGAAGTATATTGTAAATGCTGTAAGCGGAGGTATAGTATCCGTTGCCGCGGGTCCCGATGACATCGATCAGCGGGATACGGTAAAGCATGCCGATCAGCCGGCAGACAATGCCGGTGATCGCCAGGATGCTTCCCTGCGCTATGAAATTGTGTTTTGCATTTGTTTTCATAATCAGTTAAGGACTTTCCGGATACAGATAACGCCGTGTCATCTGTATCCGGTCAGTCCGGGCTTATCCAAGCCCAGGAAAGATTAAACTAGCTGATACAAAATAATTATCTGGTATACCCGAGTTTGGTAAGGATCGCTTCCTGCTTTTCTTCCATGAGAGCCGCGTCATCCGTCGTCATATGGTCATAACCGATCAGGTGCAGAATGCTGTGCGCGATCTGGAATGCGTACTCTCTTCTGATGTCATGGCCGTACTCATCCGCCTGGAACAGACAGTGATCGATGGAAAGGATGATGTCTCCCAAAAGGAGTTCGCCGGTATCGGGATTAAATACCCCGTCTGCCATATAGGCAAATTCATCCGTCACCGTCAGCTTATCAATATCCGAAAAATCGCCGGGTTTTTCAAACTCGATCATCGGGAAGCTGAGCACATCGGTACTCTTATCCATGCCACGATTTGTGTTGTTGAACTCACGGATCGCCAGGTCATCAACCAGGACGACATTGACCTCGGCTTCATACTGGCAGTTGTGCTGCTCCAAAGCCTCCAGGATCACATTGTTCGCGATCTCTTCATACTCATCCTGCTTCAGGAACCGACGAAGGTTCATCTTCTGCTGCGCAGTCGCCTCAATGCCCATTTCACGGTCAAATGCGGGACTATAACTGGGATACTCATTTTCTACAATAATTGCCAATGTTCTGCTTTCTGCACGGATACGTCCGTGCGCGTGTATTATAAAATGCAGCCGTGGAGCTTATGGCCGCGGGTGCCCGTTGATCAGCGCCTGTGCTTTTCCTGCTGGCGAGCCTCGTACTCATCATACGCCTTTACGATCTTCTGTACAAGAGGATGACGTACTACATCTGCCGCCGTAAGCTCGGCGAAACCGATATCATCGATCCTGGAAAGAACCTTCATGGAGACTTCCAGGCCGGATATCTGACCCTTTTCAAGGTCCTTCTGCGTCAGGTCGCCGGTAACGACGACCTTGGATCCGAAACCGATACGGGTAAGGAACATCTTCATCTGCGCAGGCGTCGTGTTCTGCGCCTCGTCCAGGATAATGAAGGCGTTGTCGAGCGTACGGCCGCGCATATAGGCAAGCGGCGCTACCTCGATCAGGCCCTTTTCCTGATTCGCGACAAAGGAGTCTGCGCCCATGATGTTGTAGAGCGCGTCGTACAGCGGCCGGAGGTACGGATCGATCTTCTGCTGCAGGTCGCCGGGAAGGAAGCCGAGCTTCTCCCCCGCTTCGATCGCTGGCCTGGTCAGGATAATGCGCTGGACCTCCTGGTCCTTGAATGCCTTAATGGCAAGCGCCATGGCAAGATAGGTCTTGCCTGTACCGGCGGGACCCACGCCGAAAGTGATCATCTTTGAACGGATAAGGTCGACATAATTCTTCTGCCCGAAGGTCTTGGGTTTGATCGGTCTGCCGGTAATACTTCTGCAGATGATGTCCCGGTCGATCTCGACCATTTCTTTTTCCTGGCCGTTTCCTTCCATGCTGAGAGAAAGGATATAGTCCACCTGCTGCTCACTGATGCTGCCGCTCTGCTCGCTTAAGGAAAGCAGTCCGTCCAGGACGGCTGCAGCGCGCTCAGCATTGACCGCGGCGCCTTCCGAAGTGATCCGCACGGTTCCGTTATGTTCTGTTATATCGACCTCCAGGGCTCGCTCGATCTTTTTCAGATACTTGTCAAAGCTTCCGAAGATGTTCTTTTCGTGTTCAATGGGGATATCTCTGGTGATTTCTGCCGGCATATAGGATCCTTTAATAGATAATAGTCCTGAAAGCAACTGCTCGTGCCGCATCCTGCCGAATACGGATAAAAACAGTTACCCCTTGAAAAACATTTAGCCTCTACTCCGGCGGAATAGAGGCTATCTTTCTTAGTTGTACTTACGCTTCCTTGCTGCCTCAGACTTCTTCTTACGTCTGACGCTCGGCTTCTCGTAATGTTCTCTCTTACGAATCTCCTGCTGAATACCAGCCTTGGCACAGTTTCTCTTGAATCTGCGAAGAGCGGAATCCAAAGACTCGTTCTCCTTAACGATAACGTTTGACAAAGACCCCTTACCTCCCTCCGGTGGCCGTTTATGTAGCTTCATGTACATGCCACAAGTGTGCGGGGTATAATTGCACTGCTTAACGTTATATCATAATTTTCCAGACTATGCAAGAAAATTTTTTCTTTTGTTTTACAGTATCTTATTCCATCGCCTCGAGCAGCTTCATGACGGTACTTTCGTACTTATCGACCTGCGCGCCGACGATCGGGTCGCCGATCATATAGCCCTCGCTGTCGATAAAGAACGTGGTCGGGAAGCCGGTCACCGGGAAAAGCTGTTCAACATGCTCCGGAGCCTGAATATTCAGATAAGTCACGCCGTTTTCTTCCAGGATCTTCTGACATTCTTCCACTTCACCGTCGTTGCTGCTTTCATACATCAGGCCTACGACAGCGCAGTTTTCCTCCATCAGACGTTGATGGATCTGCTCAAGTTCCGGCATCTCGTTGATACAAAAGCCGCACCAGGAGGTCCAGACGTTGAGCATTGTGATCTTATGTCCGGCAAAGAGATCTTCACTGCTGACGGTATTGCCATCTGCATCCGTGGTAACAAAACTGAGCTTTTCTCCGCTGCGCACAGCGATTACTTCTCTTGCGCCGGTGAGTATGATGTCCGCTTTGGCCGCTTCGACCTCTTTTTGCACCTCGGAAAAGACGGTTTCGTCATCTGAAGCGCTGTCAGCTGCCGCGTCACTTCCTTCCGATTCAGATGCCAGCTTCAGCCAGAAATATGCAGTATCGCCGGCGGTGCCTGCAGGCATTAATTCGTATGCCGGTAAGGATGAACCGTCCAGAACATTACGCAGCTCTTCTTCGCCGCGTCCGCCGTTGATTGAGATCATCATGAACAGTTCTTTAACATCATCCGCGATCGTCATGAACTCTTCTTCGGTCATCGCATCAAGGGATGCAAGGCTTGCGGGATAATAATAAAGGCCTGCAAGGTAGATCCCGTCCGTCACTTCCGCGTCAAGCTCCTGCAGCCAGATGCTGTCGGAATATGTGTCTTCCGCTTCAAGCCTCGGAAAATAAAGTCCGTTATGCGGGAACTCATGATATTCCGAAGAGTTTTCCGAAGCAGCTGACGTTTCAGCGGACGCCTCTGCAGTAGTTTCTGTCCCGACTGTCTGTTCTGCAGGTCCATTCTTCCCGCATCCGGAAAGACAAAGCAGAGAAGCTGCAAGAAGCAGCATAAGGCCGCTGTTTAAAAAGCCTTCATACTTTGACCGGCTGGTCTTTTTTGTATGCTTATCCATCGTCATCGTCATGCTGCAGGCCTCCTCACTTCAAAACCCTTATAATCAATCAAGAATAAATAAAAATAAAAGCCCTGATGATCAGGGCCTTCGTCGGGGTGACAAGATTTGAACTTGCGACCTCTCGGCCCCCAGCCGAGCGCGCTACCAAACTACGCCACACCCCGTTATGATGATCGGTGTTCGGAACAAACCGTTGCGCCGACCATATATTTATATCACCTTTGACAAAGAAACGCAAGCACTAATTCGTTTAGAACACTTACTCCACAAAAGAGATACCGTCCGTCTCGCTCATTGCGCCGACACGGGCCAGGGACTCTACCTTGACACCGGCCGCGCGGAGCATCTTGCCGCCCGGCTGGAAAGCTTTTTCCACTGCAATGCCGATGCCGCAAAGATGGGCGTTTGCCTGTTCCACCAGGCTCATCAGGCCTGCAGCTGCCTCACCGGTCGCAAGGAAATCATCGATGATCAGTACACGGTCAGACGGGCCAAGATACTGCTTCGAAACCGTCACATCCGAGATGATGCCTCTGGTAAAGGAACGGACAGTCGCCATATAGCAGTCTTCCGGCGTGTTGCGTGTCTTGCTCTTTTTGGCGAA
This sequence comes from Lachnospiraceae bacterium, assembly GCA_017455005.1. Taxonomy (GTDB): domain Bacteria; phylum Bacillota; class Clostridia; order Lachnospirales; family Lachnospiraceae; genus Avilachnospira. The sequence continues at coordinate 32,945 of JAFTBX010000035.1, forward strand.
AACAACAGGACATCCGAAAACAAGGCCGACAATGCAGGCGATACCTATACCGGATGCCTCGATCGTCAGGATCTTGTTGACATTGTCTTTCGCAAAAAGCCTCTTCCACTCGTCCGCCATTGCCTTAAACAGCATCGGATCCATCTGGTGATTTAAAAACCGGTCAACCTTCAGAATATCATCCCCGATTACAACACCGTCCTGTCTGATACGCTCCTCCAATAACTTCATTCGCAGCTCCCCCTTCGCTTTAGTACATATATATTAGACGCAGTTACAGGGTGCGTCAAGGACAATTTGTGATTTTTCTGTCATGATGATTGCATAAATAAACAAGTGCTGCTATACGCCCTTCTGATATATCAAAAGCGCCTGCTGCACCTCAACAGTACAACAGACGCTTTTCAATGCATCGGTCTTCTGTGGTTAAAGCTTAAGCCTCAGCCTCTTCGAACTCGTCCTTGCCTACGCCGCAGAGCGGGCACTCGAAATCAGCAGGAAGGTCTTCGAACTTGGTTCCGGGAGCGATATTGCCATCAGGATAGCCTGCAGCCTCATCATATTCCCATCCGCAAACAGAACATACATACTTTTTCATTGTAATTCTCCTTTTTTCTCAAATTGCTTTCAGAACAGATGAATCGGTACCATATACGCACCGGACCAGCCGGCTCTTCAGTGCCATAGAGCACTTTTGTCTTATATTATCGAAAAATCCGTTTTGAGGCAATCGTAATTATGCAAATTTAATAAAAATCTAAGAAACCGTTATCCGTGGCTACAGCCGGCCAGATGGTCCGTTTATTTGATCTGGCCCTTAACGATCTCGACTGCTTTCTCAAGAGCAGCCCCGATACCGCTGACATCCGTACCGCCTGCCTGCGCCATGTTCGGACGTCCGCCGCCCTTGCCGCCGATCATCGGAGCGATCTCACGGATAATGTTGCCTGCCATTGCGCCGCGCTTCACTGCACCGTCTGTTGCGGAAGCGATCAGAGTCGCCTTGCCGTCAACTTCCGCGCCGAGCACAACGACGGAGTCACCAAGCTTATCCTTCAGGTTGTCGCTGAGCGTACGGAGCGCATTGACGTCGGAAGCGTCAGCCTTGATGCAAAGCACCTTGATGCCTGCAACGTCGACAGCATTGGCAGCTGCGTCACCGACAGAGTTGCCGGCAAGCTGTGCCTTCAGTTTCTCGTTCTCATTCTTCGCTGCCTTAAGATCCTCCATCAGCTGGGTGATCTTTCTGACAAGCTCGGAGGGCTGGGACTTAGCGGCAGCTGCTGCAGCAAGAAGCTCGTCCTCCTCGGTCTGGTAGTATGCAAGAAGGTTGTCGGAAGTAAGCGCCTCAATACGACGTACGCCTGCCGCGATACCGGACTCGCTGATCAGTTTGAAGGAGCCGATCACGCCGGTGTTCGTCACATGTGTACCGCCGCAAAGCTCGGTAGACGGTCCCATCGTAACGACACGGACGGTATCGCCATACTTCTCTCCGAACAGAGCCATCGCGCCGGTCTTCTTCGCATCCTCAAGGCTCATCTCCTGGGTTACGACCGGATGATTTTCCTTGATCAGGGTGTTGACGATCTTTGAAACCTCAGCCAGCTCATCCTTCGTCATCGCCTGGAAGTGCGTAAAGTCGAAACGCAGACGGTCCTTGTCGTAGTAAGCGCCGCTCTGCTCGACATGGCTGCCGAGGACCTTACGAAGCGCATACTGCAGAAGGTGGGTCGCGGAGTGGTTCTTCGCGGTTGCCGCACGTTCAGCTGCGTCAACTTCCAGTTCCACTTCCTGACCGACTCCGATCATGCCACGGGTCATCACGCCCACATGGCCTATCCTTCCGCCCTTGAGATGGATGGCCTCTGCCACTTTGAACTCACCGTCTCTGCTGCGGATCACGCCGCAGTCACCGATCTGTCCGCCCATGGTTGCGTAGAACGGCGTCTCATCGGTGATGATGGTGCCGCGCTCACCCTCAGACAGCGCCTCGGTCAGCTCTTCTTCTGTCGTCAGCACCAGGACCTTGCCGGTTCCTTTCAGCTGCTCATAGCCATTGAATACGGAAGTAATGGTCGGGTCGATCAGGTCGTAGACCGTCGCGTCCGCGCCCATGTAGTTGGAATGCTTGCGGGCCTTGCGCGCGGTCTCTTTCTGGACGCGCATGCACTCGTCGAAGCCCTCACGGTCAACAGAGTCGCCTTTTTCCTCCAGGATCTCGATGGTAAGGTCGATCGGGAATCCGTAGGTGTCATACAGCTTGAAAGCGTCCGCGCCCTTGAGGGTCTTCTCGCCTGCCGCTTCCATATCAGCCATCATGCCGTTCAGGATGCCCATGCCGGCGTCGATGGTCTTATTGAACTTATCCTCTTCCTCGGCGAGAACCTTGAGGATCATAGCCTGCTTTTCTTCAAGCTCCGGATATCCGTCCTTGTTGAGCTCGATGACACGCTTTGCCATCTCCGGCATGAAGTCCTTGGTGATGCCGAGCTTGCGTCCGTGGCGGACCGCTCGGCGGATAATACGGCGAAGTACATAGCCGCGGCCTTCATTGGAAGGCATAATACCGTCGGAGATCATAAAGGTACTGGACTTCGCGTGGTCGGTCAGGATACGAAGGGAAATGTCCTTCTCATGATCAGCGTGATAGACAACGCCGCAGAGCTCCGCGATGTACTCGAGGATCGCCTTGTTGGTATCAACGGTATAGATGGACTCCTCATCCTGTACAACCATCGCCAGACGCTCGAGGCCCATGCCGGTATCGATGTTCTTCTGAATCAGGTCGGTATAGTTGCCGTGGCCGTCGTTATCAAACTGTGAGAAGACGATGTTCCAGACCTCTACAAAGCGGTCGCCTTCACCGCCCATGACGTCCTCGGGACCATTGCCCCACTTCTCGCCGCGGTCATAATAGATCTCGGAGCAGGGGCCGCAGGGACCTTCGCCGTGCTCCCAGAAGTTGTCTTCCTTGCCGAAGCGATAGATACGCTCAGCCGGAACGCCGATCTCGTCTCTCCAGATATTGAAGGACTCATCATCGTCCAGATATACCGAAGGATACAGGCGGTTCGGATCGAGGCCTACATCCTCCGTGAGGAATTTCCATGCAAACGGGATGGCTTCCTTCTTGAAATAATCTCCGAAGGAGAAGTTGCCCAGCATCTCGAAAAATGTACCGTGACGCGCTGTCTTGCCGACATTTTCAATGTCGCCGGTACGGATACACTTCTGGCAAGTCGTGACTCTGCGGCGCGGAGGGATCTCCTGGCCGGTGAAGTACGGCTTGAGCGGGGCCATGCCCGAATTGATCAAAAGTAATGAATCATCATTGTGCGGGACCAAAGAGAAGCTCTTCATCTTGAGATGGCCGTTTCTCTCGAAGTAGTCCAGAAACATGCGTCTTAATTCATTAACGCCTCTAACCTGCATACAAATTTCCTCTCAATATATTTTTTCTTTACAGTACTAATCCTTTAATCTGTTTCTTCGGTATCTTCATCCGCTTCCATCATCCGCAGCTTATCGCGGAAGACATCCGGATCTTCATGGGACGCGGACTCCAGATTCCGGACCAGAACTCTGCGTAGTTCCGGACCTTTCAGTTCCTTTCAGTCGATCTCGTCGTCAGTGATCGTGACTGTCGGCTTTTCTCCGAGCACACGCTCCGCTTCATAGGCAGCTTCCTTGATCTGCTCCGCAGCATTATCGCCGAGCTCATCAAGTACGTTGGCCGTTTCAATCGCCTCTTCCTCGGCTTTATTCTCAACATACGTTCCTGCTTCAGCGGCCTTTTCCGCAGCTTCTGCTGCAGCCTCTGCAGCCTTGTCGGCAGCATCGGCAGCTGCTTCTTCCACAGCTTCATTGATGCTCTCTGCGTACTTCTGACCGCCGGCGATCACATCCTCCGCAGTCTGGCAGCCGCAGTCGGCAGCATTGTCCGCTGTTTTATCCGCTTCTGCCGCAGCCTTTGCCTCGGTCTCGTCCGCAGATCTTACTACGTCGTCAAAATCGCCGTCTTCAAAGTCAGTGAACTCGTCTTCGCCCTTGATGCGCTCCGCAACGTCTTCAGCCACCTCGTTAACCTTCTGGCTGATATCGGAACCCATCTCCTTAAGGTTGTTGATTACTTCTTCCTTTGCGGCTTCCGGATCCTCATCAAACTTTGCCTTGATCTCCTTGGCAGCCTGGACAGCGCCCGCGCCGGCAGTTTTCGCAATGTCAGCGGATTCAGTCACAACCGCACCGGCTGCCTTGGCCAGTTCCTTCGCCTCTTCCTTAACATTGCCTTTTTCCTTGATTGCAACATAGGTGCGCTTAGCAGCTTCCTTCACGTCGCCGGAGGCCTTCTTCACGTTCCTGATCTGCTCTTCATCCGCAAAAGTCGCATTGCCATAATCTTTCAGGTACTTCGCAACGCCGGCTGCAACGCCCGCAATGATCAGGGTTCCGAGTAAACCGCCAGCTCTTCTCTTAGACATAGTAAATCTCCTTTCAAAAGTTGTAATCAAAGCCGTATATCAACTCAGAAAATAAAAAGTTTATCTCATCGGTACTATTTAAACAGAAACTCCGGCCCGAAACTCACCGGAAGCAGTTTTTCCAGTTTATATACTTTATAATCCTCCGGCGATCTCGCAAGAACGACATCAAATTCCTTCGGATCACAGAACTCCCGCAAGACCTGACGGCATGTGCCGCAGGGCGTCGCATAGGTGGGCAAAGCTTCCGGATGGAAATCGCAGCTTTCAAGGAAATCCCCGTCGCCCGCCACGACCGCGATGGCACTAAACTCCCTCTCGCCCTCGGAAACTGCCTTGAACACAGCCGTCCGCTCCGCACAGATCGTCGGAGTATAGGCAGCATTTTCAATATTGACACCACAATAGACTCTGCCGTCTTTCGTCAGCAGAGCCGCCGCTACATGATACCTGCTGTAAGGCGCGTAGGAATTATGCAGCTGATCTATCGCCATCCTGATCAGGTCACTGTAATCTTTCATCATATCTTTACACACAAAATATCACCCAAGGTGCCGTCGGTTTATAAGTGACTCCCAGCTCTAAGCCAGGTGGGTATTCTCGGAGACCGTTTCAGCCATCCGCCTGCATAAGGGCGGCCCGACATCCACATCATCAATACTGAACTCCCGTATGTCAATTTGTGGAAGTAATTGAATAAACCAAACGTACATCTCAGGCTGTACTTACTATACCATAAAATGGACGTTTATACAATCCATGTATCTCTACATGGCCCGTACAATACAGACCGTCGGAATGCAGTTTTTAGGTGCAAAATCACTATATGCTTCGTGTTCTGAAACTGTGGGCGTCCGCCCACACATTCGAAAGGTCCGGGTACATCCGAATGTAAACATTCGTTCGTACCCGGACCTTCCGAAATGCTGTTCAGTCGGGGTGACAAGATTCGAACTTGCGACCTCTTGATCCCAAATCAAGCGCCCTACCAAGCTGGGCCACACCCCGAAAGCCAAATAATCTTATCATAATCCGGCTTTTGAGTCAAGTTTGTTTTCTTGATCCTTATCTTAGCACGCTTCCGACTGGCCCGTTTTCATGGTGATCCAGAACTCTACGCCGCCGTCGACTTCGATGTCGCCTTCATTGACAGGATACGGACCTGCCGCAACGTTTCGTACGCCGTAAGAGCCGCCGTGGGCTTCCATGATCGCTTTGACGATGCTTAAGCCGATGCCGCTGCCGCCATACGCGCGCGTCCGGGCCTTATCGACCTTGTAGAACTTCTCCCAGACCTGTGTGAGGCTTTCTTCCGGAATCGGCTCTCCGTCATTATAGACGCTGAGCCGCCAGCCGCCATCTTCCGGCTGCAGCCTTACGATGATCTTCCTTCCGCGGTCCAGATGGTTTATCGCGTTGCTCATGTAGTTGGTGAACACCTCTTCTACCTTGAACTCGTCAGCACACACGACTGCCGGCTCCGAAAGATCCATGGTAAGCGCGGCATTTGCCTCTTCCAGCTTTAAACGGTTGGAGGAAACCACGCTCCGAATCAGTTCTCCCAGATCAAAGGTCTCACGATCGAGCTGTACCTCTCCGTATTCATAGCTCATCAGGGAAGTCAGCTGACGGACCATCTTATTCATCTTCGCGGACTCATCCACGATGACGGAGCAGTAATAATCCCGGCTCTCCTTATCGTCCGCGATGCCCTCGATGATCCCTTCAGCGTAGCCTTCGATCAGTGCGATCGGGGTCTTCAGCTCATGGGACACGTTCGCGATGAAATCCTTTCGCATCTCATCGATCTTTTCCTTTTGATGGATGTCCTCCTGAAGCTTCGCGTTTGCTTCCTGCAGCTGCTCATTAGTATCGCGCAGGCGTTCGATTGCCTCACTCAAACGATCGGACATCGTGTTCATCGAATCGCCCAGCAGGCCGATCTCATTTTCAGCCTCGCCCTCATAACGCGCGCTGAAATCGAGGTTGGACATGCGCTCGGAAAGATGCGCGAGCTCGTTGATCGGCTGCGTCATCCGACTGGCGGCAAAGTAGACCGCAATGCTGCCGAGCACAAGAAGAATCGCTCCCGTGATCAGACTGAAGCGTGTGCTGATCTCCGCACCTTCATTAATACTGGCAAGCGGCATGGACATCAGGAAGTTGGTGCTGCCGTCTGAAAATGTTCCCCAGCACTCGAGATAGCTCGAGCCGGAACGGCGGTCATAAAAGATCTGCGTCTCATAGTTTTCATTCTGGCGCAGGGTACGGATTGTTGTGGGCTCGCCGCCCTTATCGGATGATCCCAGCACAGAAGAAAACGGCCACAAGGATCCAATCGAAGACCCGCCCGTCTTGCCGCCGTACACGGAACTGCTGCCCGCACTCTCGCCTGCTGCATTTCCGGTATCCTCACTGTCCAGGATCCCTTCACCGCTTTTTCTCTGCGGCGCAGGGATCTCCACGGTCGTGTTCTCCGCAAAGACGTCCCTGTACGTCAGGTACAGCCTGAGCTTCATCGCGAGCCACTCACCCTCACGGCTTGTGGCCGCCATTTCCGAGCCGGTCTCGTCCGTCATGACGATATCGATGTTGGAACGCTCGTTCAGCGCACGGAAGATCGCGATCGTCGGCGTATCCTCGACGTTCTGTCCGTACTCTTCCTCGATCAGGTCAAAGACCGTCTGGTCATTGTTGCCCGCGATGGTTACGACCTTGTCAATCGTCTCATAGGCAACATCGAGCATATGGATACGGCGGTTTAAGTAATAATCCTCCAGGAAAAAACGGTTCACAAAAACCATCGTCAGCAGCAGTGCCGCAACGATGGCGATAAAGATCAGTGTAAATGTTGTCTTGATCGAGCGTTTCATATCATTACTTGCCCGGCAGGCAGCCGCTTATGGCAGCAGATACCTGCTGTTGCATTATTCTTCTTCAAACTTATATCCCATGCCCCAGATCGTCTTGATCTGGTTACCGCAGTCACCGAGCTTTGCGCGGAGCTTCTTGACATGCGTATCGATCGTCCTTGAGTCACCGAAATAATCAAAATCCCAGACATTGTTCAGGATGTTTTCACGGCTTAACGCAATGTTCTTATTGGCGATGAAATAGTCCAGCAGTTCAAACTCCTTAAAGCTCAGATCCACAGGTTCCCCGTTCGCGCGGACCGTATGTGCCGAACGATCCAGCTCCACGCCGCCGCAGGTAATGACATCCGTATCACTCACATGGGCTCTTCGTAAGATGGCTTCCACTCTCGCGGTCAGGATCTTGGGTGAAAACGGCTTCGATATATACTCATCAACGCCCAGCTTGAAGCCCTGGAGCTCATCCTGTTCCTCGCCGCGCGCCGTCAGCATGATGATCGGCACGGAGGAAACCTTGCGGATCTCTTTCAACACCTCCCAGCCGTTCATCCTGGGCATCATGACATCGAGCAGGATCAGGCTGATGCTTTTATCCGAAAAGAAGGTCTCAACCGCTTCTTCGCCGTCGCCGGCCTCCACTACGTCATACCCGCGCACCTTCAGGAAATCCCTGATCAGCTTGCGCATACGTTCTTCATCATCTACTACCAGTATCTTAACGTTCTGCATACTTTCCCGCCTTCTTATCCTATGCCGATGCGGAAGCCCGTGGCTTCCCGCACAAAGCGCGATCTTTGATTTTTTTTATTATATGCGAACTTTGTGTAGGAAATGTGAAGAAAACGCCTTGCTCTCGTCATTGCCACATAAAACATACGCCGCTCTTCCTCGAGGCTGCCGCCGGCTTCCTCTCTGCCGGACGCTCCTTCCTTACCGGCGCGTCCCGGCGTCACCGCCTCTTCCGCGCGTAAGATAAATACCGCGTCAAACTCGAGCCCCTTGGATGCGTGAAATGTCATCGGCTGCACCGTTTTTGTCGATAGCTCCTTCGCAAACGGCGCCGAGTTTTCTTTCATGGCGCCCAGCATTTGCAGGAAAATGCTGCCTGCCCGATGCGTCCTGTATAATACGCCCACGCTCGTACCTTCGGGAAGCGCCGCGATCATGCGGATCACGCCCTCGCCTTCCGCATACGCGTCCCGGTAAGCCGTTACTCTGAGCTTAGGTCCTTTTTCGTGTGCTGTCTTCAGCTTCTTCCTGAACCTTTTCCGGTTGTGCCGGATCAGCCTTGCGGACGCGCGGACGATACGGCCGGTAGACCGGTAGTTTTCCGTAAGCTTCACGATCCTGCACTTCGGATACGCCTCCGGAAAGCCGAGCATGATCGCAGGCTCCGAGCCACGGAACGCGTAGATGCTCTGGTCGTCGTCTCCTACGATAAAAAGGTTATCCACAGGCGCGGAAATAAGACGGATGATGTCATACTGGACGGGGTTAATGTCCTGAAACTCATCCACGAGGATATACCGGTAACGCCGGCGAAGTACCGCAAGAGCTTTAGGGTCGTTTGTAAGAAGCTCCCTGCAGCGGACCAGCATGTCATCAAAGTCGATGAGGCCGAGACGCTTCATTTCCCGGTCATAGTACGGAAGGACCTTTTCGGCCTCGCTTCCGTCTGCACTGAGTCCGTTTTTGATCCTTCCGACTTCCGCAAGGAGCTCGTCATAATAGTCGGAGGTATACTGCCGCCCGGGGAATACTTGTTCTGCCGCCTTTTTTAAGAGGCGGATCGCTTCCTTCTGCTCGACCAGCTTAAGCTGGTCCGGTACAAACTCCCGCAGGATGGCATAGAAAACAGAGTGAAACGTACCGAAGGTCACTTCCGCCGCGTTTATGAGCCGCATGGTCCTTTGACGCATTTCCGCTGCAGCAGTCCTCGTAAAGGTGATGACGAGAATCTCCGAAGGCCGCACCCCGTGCTCTTCAATAAGATGCCGGATACGGTTTGAGATCACCGTCGTCTTGCCGCTTCCGGGTCCTGCGATGACCATCATCGGCCCGTCTTTATGTTCAATTGCCTGCCGCTGCGCGGCACTGAACTGAGTCATGAATCCTGTTGCTTGTTCTTCTTTCGTATCATATCGGTAAGTCGGGTCTGCAGCGACCTCCCGCATTCAACATTCCTTCTTCCGGCGGAGCACCATCACCTCATAGGGCATCAGGCGTAACTTCTTCGTGCAGTCGATGTCATCCTCATCCATTCCCGCGACACTG
>JAFTBX010000036.1 GCA_017455005.1 Lachnospiraceae bacterium
AGACTGCCGGGTATCGCAGAGCGCGCGATCGGTGACGCATGCACCGGTTCCAACCCGCGTCAGCCGAGCCAGGAGGAGATGGAAAAGCTGCTCAAGTGCTGCTACTATGACCTTGACGTGGATTTCTGATCTGACTAAAATCAGGCTGACATAAAGGAATATAACATTCATTAGAAACGTACAAATCCCTTTCTACGGTTCACCCCTGTGGCCGCAGAAGGGGATTTTCGTTCTGTGGGAATCCCTAAGCAGTGAAATATCATGTTATGGTCCGGTCAGGTGATTGCCAATGCAGCCGGTCCGGTAGTATAATGCGGACTATGAAAATCAAACGCTTAAATCTGTCTCAAATCAAAAACATTTACCGCAAATTCCTGGTCTTTGACTTTCCGCTCCTGGAGCAGCGTCCGTTTTCAAGGATCGCCCGCTATCATCGTCAGCATTGTTATGCGGGCTATGGCGGATATGACGAAGACGGAAAGCTTCTTTGCTACGCTTTCTTTTATGTGCATTCGTTTCCGGTAAAGGGACAGGACGGGAAGACGCGGCAAAAGCGGGTCTGCCTGCTCGATTATCTGGCAGTGACGAAGGACCGCCGGGACGGCGGCATCGGAACGAAGTTCCTGCAGGCACTGATCAGGCATCTTGCAAAGCGCGAGGATCTCGTCTTTGTCGAGGTCGAGGATCCCGATCGTGCGGAAAATGCCGAAGAACGCGCGACCAGAGAGCGTCGGATGGACTTCTACGCAAGAAACGGCCTGGTCGATACAGGCGTGACTGCCGTGGTGTGGACCGTGCCGTACAGGATCATTGAAATGGATCTGGGAGAGGCAGGCAGGCCTTCCTGGGCGCCGCACGTGACAGAAGAGGTCCGTGACGCGGTGGAAAGAGTCTATCACGAATTTTTCCCGCAGCCGCTCTATGATCGTTTCATCGAGGTGAACGGAGGCTGAAGAACAGGCAGAAGTCTTCAGGCATTGTTTTCCCGCCATGAAAGGCCTCGGAACTACATATGTAATCATTAAATGAGCCGGTATCTGGAAGTATGAGATACCGGCTCATTTTGGAAGGCTATCATGTTGTCTGTTATAAGGTGCTTCCGAAGGCGCATCCCGCGATGGAAGCCGCGTTCATCAGCTTTTCCAGGGCGAAGGGGATGCCTTTGGCTGCCTCTTCGACATACCGGTCCACAAGACCTGCTGCTTCCGAAAGCAGTCCTTCTGTATAATCGTTGCAGCCGTCGCCTGCAAGCGCTTTGCTGCAAAGAGACTTAAGCTCCGCTGCGTCGGCATTGACCTGATCGGCAGGCATGGCGAGCGCAAACTGTGCGTCTGTCGCGGAGATCTCCGGGATGAAACCGAAGGCGCGGAGTGTGACGGCATCGTTGTCCGATGCGGCACGGCCGAAGGTATCCGGAACGATCTTTGCAAAGGGCGTGTTCTGGGATCCGTCAGCAAATGTTGTCGGAACCAGGACCAGCAGCGCCTTATTGCCGGCCGATTCTGCCGCGGCAAAAGCTTCCTTGGAAGCGGCGGCCTGCAGCGCGTCAAAGTCCGCGGGGTCAAGCTCGGGATGCATGCGGCAGACCCTGAGGACCTTCGCCGCGTAAAGCGCCGCGCTTTCGCCTACGCCTACGATGGCGTCGGGCCGGAACTCCTGGAGCTTTTGAAGTGCTCCCCGAAGGCCGTCGACTGTGACGGGGTCACCTGCGTCAAAATACTCTGCGGTGCGCATGCCGGTCCTCTCCAGGATCCGGGTCACGGCCGTCACCGCGCTGTATGCATGGCGGCCGGCATCGGTAACAATCAGAGCACGTTTTAATCCGTAAATCTCTGTCAGTTCCCTCAGTGCTACCGGGAGGGAACCGGTCTTAAAATATACCTTTCCGGGCAGGTTCAGCTCGTTCATCAAATGAAACCACCAACCTTGTCAAGGCCGATCTCAGCGGACAGGCCCATCGGATATGCAGCGTGGGTGTCGACAGGAAGCTCGACCGGAACTTCGAGGACATCGCCATACTTCTCTACGAACTTCTCAGTGCCGTAGAATGCTTTCAGGTAGCAGCCCTTCAGCTCTTCGATGGTCGGATATACCGGGTTGCAGCCGGTGCAGGCATCATGGAATGCCCACTCGGACATCTGGTCAACCGCTGCAAGGAACTTTGCTTCCCATTCCTCTGCGCTTGTCTCCGGATGTGCCTCCAGGAGCCAGTCAAGGATGGTCTCCGGGATATCGACATCCTTCTTCAGCTGCTCTGCAGCCTTGATCCAGTTCTCAAAGGTCTCTTCGTCGTTCTTGCCCTTCACGCCGATCAGCTCGCCGAGCGCAACGTAACGCTCGAATGCCTGCGGGTACTTGTACTGTGAGAAGGTACCCATCTTGTACGGATGCTTCTGTGCATTGAAGCGGCAGACGTACGGGAAGAGGAGTGCATTAGCAGTACCGTGCGGGATGTGGAACCAGCCGCCCAGCTTGTGGCTGAGGGAGTGGTTGATGCTGAGGAACGCGTTCGCGAATGCGATACCTGCAAGTGCGGAAGCGTTTGCCATCTTCTCACGAGCCTGCGGATCAGCCTTTGCGTCCTTAAATGCGGAGCGGTACGCTCTCGGCAGATAATCAAATACGAGCTTGGTTGCTTCCTTGCAGTAGCCGTCAGTGTACTCGTTCGCGAAGGTGGATACATATGCCTCGACTGCATGGGTCAGTACGTCGTAACCGGAAGCCTGGGTCGCTCTCGGCGGCAGCTTCATCATGTTGTCGGCGTCGATGATCGCCATCTCAGGCATCATCTCGTAGCCAACGAGCGGCCACTTCATGCCGGTGTTGCCGTCGGAAATGATGGTGAACGGCGTACACTCGGAACCGGTACCTGCGGTCGTCGGGATGCAGACCAGCTTGCACTTGGATCCCATCTGCGGGAAGAAACGGATACGCTTACGGATATCGATGAAGGTCGTAGCCATGTCAAGGAACGCCTCATCCGGGTTCTCGTACATGATCCACATGATCTTCGCGGTATCGATCGCGGAACCGCCGCCGATCGCGATGATGACGTCCGGATCGAACTCGTGCATCTTCGGAAGACCCTTCATAGCGTCCTGGATCTGCGGGTCGACTCTGATATCAAAGAACTCTGCGGTCTCGATGCCGAGCGCGTGGAGCTGGTTGATGATCTTGTCGCAGGCGCCGATCTGGTACAGGTTCGCGTCGGTGACGATGAATGCGCGCTTGTAGTTGTAGACTTCCTTCATCTCGCGGAGAGCAACAGGTGTGCAGCCGGTCTTGAAGTAGACCTTCTTCGGAAGCTGCAGCCAGAGCATGTTCTCCTTGCGGATCTGGATTGTGCGGTAGTCGAGGAGCTGTTCACACTGGGTGTTGCCCATGAAGCTGGAATGTCCTGCGGCACCCGGTCCAAGGGTCAGTGACGGAGCAACGCCAAAGTTATAAAGGTCACCGATACCTGCGAAGGTGGTCGGGGTGTTGATGATGATACGGCCGGCTCTCATGCGCTTTCCGAACTCTTCGATCTTGTCTTCTCTGGTGGGATCGATGTACATTGCAGCGGAGTGGCCTGCGCCGCCTTCTGCTACGAGCTTCGCGCAGATGTCAAATGCCTCGTCGAGGTCCTTTGCGCGGAACATGCCCAAAAGGGTGGTCAGCTTCTCATTTGCCCACGGGTTGTCGTGAGAGGTATCATTCGTTTCATACATCAGGACCTTGGTGTCGTAAGGAACCTTGAATCCTGCCATCTCAGCGAGACGTACAGCGGTCTGGCCGACTGCAGGAGCCTTGACGCCATGGGTTACCGGGTTGAAGAAGACGTCCGCGACTGCGGCTGCCTGCTCGTCGTTTAAGAAGTAGCATCTTGCGTCCTGGAAGAGGGCCTTGACTTCGTCATAGACGCTGTCAAGTACGGTGATATGCTGCTCAGCCGCGCAGATCATACCGTTATCAAAGGTCTTGGAATGGATGATGGACTCGACTGCCATGCGGAGATCAGCGGTCTCATCGATGACGACGTTACAGTTGCCGGGGCCTACGCCGAGTGCCGGAGTACCGGATGAGTAAGCTGCCTTAACCATGCCGGCACCGCCGGTAGCGAGGATCAGGTCAACGTTCTCCATGAGTACCGGGGAGATCTCCAGTGACGGCTTCTCGATCCAGCTGATCACATGAGGCGGCATGCCTGCCTCGATGGCCGCGTCGCGCATGATGCGTGCTGCCGCGATGGAGCAGTTGACTGCGTGCGGATGCGGGCTGAGGATGATGGCGTTTCTGGTCTTCAGGCACATCAGGACCTTGTAGATCGTGGTAGAGGTCGGGTTTGTAGTCGGGGTGATCGCTGCGATAATGCCCTTCGGGGTTGCGATCTTCTTGGTGCCCATTGCTTCGTCGACTTCTACGACGCCGCAGGTCTTCTTGTTGCGCATATAGTTCCAGTCATGCTCTGCCGCGAACTGGTTCTTGGTGACCTTGTCGACCATGACGCCGTAGCCGGTCTCTTCACAGGCCATCTTTGCAAGCGGGATGCGCATCTTGGAGACTGCCATCGCTGCCTTTTCACAGATCGCGTCTACCTGCTCCTGCGTAAAGGTCGCGTACTTCTCCTGGTCGGCACGGATGGCCGGGAGTGCTTCCATCAGTGTTTCAACTGAGTTAATGTGTAATGCTTCTGCTGTCATGATAGTTTTTCCTCCGAAATTGATAATTAAATAACGTTAATTTTTTAACAAACTTAAGTTTAAGCTGATTATATCTCTGTGTGAAAAAAATAACAAGACCTAAATCAATTCAATTCCGATTATTTTTGTATTTAAATTGAATCAATCTGAAACGTGGATCAAGAGCGTGCGGGGCACGGTGACGGGGCGTTCAGATAGGAGAATGATGCGTATTAATGGAAGCTGAGGTAATAAAAAAACTGCCGGAAATGGCAGTTTTTTGTTATGTATAGCGAGTACTACTTTTGTGCGGCAGTTATGCTTCCCCACGCATATATATGCGGGAGATCTTATGCAGCAGATGATGCGCGTCGTGCTCGGGAACATAGCCCCGCTCCGGGGGCGCGATGCGGACAGGATCCGGCTTTAAGCCCGTCTCTTCCTCAAAGTGCGCGGCAACGAGTTCCTCCATGTGTTCCACGGTGGCGTCTTTTCTATAGAAGTAAATGCCGCTGAAACCCGCGGATTTTGCCATGTGGTAGCGGGCCGTACGGAAGTGTGCGGAGATGTAAGGATCGGCGCAGCACTGCTCATAAACGGACTTCGCGTCCGCATCCTTTACAAGGACACGAAGGGCGATGACCTGGTCGCCCGGCTCATACATGCCGTCCATGTAGTTGCGGTAGGGTGAGCGGCGCATGATCTCTAAGTCCCACTGTTCCGCCTCGCTTAAGGGGCCGTCGTGGAAGATCATCATGGTGCTGGAGCGTACCGCAAAGACGGCGGTGCAGAAACCGCGGGCCTTCAGAAGGTCACGAAGCTTTTCGACATGCTCCGCAGGGATCGTCATCAGCTCGCGGTACACGTTCTCGCGCATGTCATAAAGGACTGCGCCGTCCATGACAATGATGGGCATATTGATCCGGACCTGGCTCATCTGGGAGATCATAAATGCCGGCGCCCAGCGGGTCTCGAGGCAGATCCTCGCGCCCGCGTCATAGAGGCGGTTGAGCTCGATCAGGATCCGGGAAGGGACGATCGAGTACCGATCCGCGGCGATGTCCTTTAAGTGCAGGAAGAAGAGCTTTTCCGGATGCTTTTTCGCGGGGAGGCGGACAACATTGACAAAAACAGCGACGCATACGCCGATGATGGTATCGAGGATGCGGTCGAAGGTCTGCTGCAGCGGGGCTTCCACGTCCGGAAAGGTAATGATGATGCATAGGAAAACAATGGCCGCGAGGGCGGCGCTGTCCGCGACCTTTAAAAGGACGCAGGTATAAAGGACGAGCAGGACGCCGAGGGACATGCAGAGATATACGAGCAGCATGTGCGACGTGATCCCGGGGATCTGCTGCATCAGAAGCAGGAACAAAAGACCCCAGATGCCGCCCATAACGGTGGAAATGACCCGGTTTACGGCGACGCGCTTCGAGGACTCCGCATAGGGCTGCATGCAGATGATCGCCGCGATCGCGGACTGAACGACCATGCCGCGGTAGCCCCGGAGGACGTAGATCACGAGGCACAAAAAGACCGCCACCGCGGTTTTGATCAGGCGCTGGCCGATGGAGGGGAGGTAGAAGGATCGGGTTTTACTCTTACTGTCCATAGCAATATAGCTTTCTAAATCAACGCAGCCCGGAAAACGGGCTCTGGATCAGTGCATACTGTCATTATGCGTCTCTGCGGTCAGGATCTCGCGCATGTTGTCGATAAACAGGCGGCAGACCTTGGGGAGATAGTTTCCTCTCTTATATACGACTGCCAGGCTCCACACCAGTTCCGGAGCGTCCACATAGAAGTAGACCAGTTTGCCCGGGCGGCCGCAGACCTTGACGCCCCGCTCAGGTACAAATACACAGCCCATGCCCTCACTCGCCAGGTTGATCGCGGTGGTCGTGTTGCCGGTGCGAAGCAGGATATCCGGATCTTTGCTGAGGGAGGAAAGGTAGTTTTCCACCTTGACGGTCAGTGCCTGGCCGGGTTTGGTCAGAAGCAGCGGGAAATGCTCCGCGATGTCATAGGGCGCAACCGGAAATCCGTTATGGTAGCTGCAGCTTCCTAAGATCTCCCTGACATAGCTGCTCTGCGCAGGCGCGCCGACCATGATCCGTTCCGGACAAATGATGTCAAAAACAAGGTTCGGCGCATGGTCCGGCCTCGGCGTGTTGACGATACCGAAATCGAGATCATCTTCTTCGATGGCGTCACGGACATCAGAAAAAGGCCCTTCCATCAGCTGGAGCTGGATGGCAGGATATTTTTCATGAAACGACGGAAAGATATCCGGAAGGAGCGACGCGCTCCGCCAGATCGGGATGCCCATCCTGATGACGCCGGCAGATTCATTTTGTATGTCCAAAAGCTCGCTGCGGATGTTGCGGTCCAGCTCTTTGGAACGGATCGCGTAATCGTAGAACCGCTCGCCTGAGTAGGTCAGGCGAAACGGGTTGACAGAGCGGTCAAAAAGCTGTACGCCCAGGCTGTTTTCGAGCCGTTTGATGTTCTGGCTGAGGGACGGCTGGGAGATATAGAGATTCTCCGCGGCTTTGGTAAAGTTCCCGGTTTTCACGACTTCCAAAAAGTAGTCTACATTGATCTGTGCCATGTCGGTCTCCCCGGCTGTGATAAGCCTCATGCAAGTATTTCTATTATAGCACCATTATAACTTAAAAGTTACTGAAACGATAGATATAATAATATTAGAAATTATAGCGGAAATATGTATAATTTACATTAGAAACAGAAGCAATAAAACTCAGCACTCTAATCATCATGAAACGAGGATGCACATGTACGATATTCTTCTGAAAAACGGCAGGCTGTTTGATAAGGAAGCGGGAGTCGACGGAGTGGCCGACATTGCCATCGAAGGCGGAAAGATCGCGGCGGTCGGAAAGATCGATGAACCGGCGGCACAGACGATCGACCTGACCGGTCTCAGAGTCCTTCCCGGACTGATCGACTACCACATGCACGCGCTGACGAGCGGATGCAGCTTCGCGCTGAAGCCGGAGCTCCCCTGCTTCACAAACGGCGTAACGACCATGGTCGACGCGGGGTCGGTCGGAAATGCAGGCTTCCGTACCAGCTATATCAATGATGTTCTCCCGTCGGAAGTGGACATTAAGGTCATGCTCAACATCTGCAGTGCCGGTCAGCTGGCCCACTACTATCTGGAGGACCTGGATCCGGCTCACTACCAGGAAAAGGATATCCTGGATCTCTGCAGAGAGTACAGGGACGTGATCGTGGCCATCAAGCTCCGCCAGAGCCGGAACATTACCGGTGACC
The DNA here is from genome assembly GCA_017455005.1 of Lachnospiraceae bacterium. Classification (GTDB taxonomy): domain Bacteria; phylum Bacillota; class Clostridia; order Lachnospirales; family Lachnospiraceae; genus Avilachnospira. The sequence goes on from JAFTBX010000036.1 coordinate 7,959, forward strand.
TGGGGCTGACACCGCTTCGGGAGACCGTACGGATCGCCGAAAAGGCAGGACTGCCTGTGGTGGTTCACGCGACAGACTCCCCCGGCGAAGTAAAGGACACGCTGGATATCTTAAGAAAAGGAGATGTCTACTGTCACTGCTTCAACCAGGTAGGCAAGACGATCATCGGTGAAGACGGACATGTTCTTCCGGAAGTCCGGGAAGCACAAAAGCGCGGCGTACTTTTCGACTGTGCGCACGGCTCCTTAAACTTCTCCAACCTGATCGCAAGACAGGCGTTTGCAGACGGATTCTATCCCGATCTGATCTCCACGGACTTGAGCCAGCTTTCCTTTAACAAGGCGCCCGGATACGGATTCGCATACATGCTCTCCGAGATCTTAAGCCTCGGAATGCCGGAGAAGGAAGTTTTCCGGAGAATCACGGCTTCGGCCGCAAGAATGATCGACGCAGACGATACATTCCTCGTTCCCGGTAAAAAGGCAGACATCGCAGTCTTTGATATCCATGACCACAACTTTAAAATGAAGGATCGTTACGGTAATCTGGCAGACGGAAACACGATCGTCCGCCCGATGATGACGATAAAGAAAGGTAAAATCGTGTACAGGCAGGTCGATCTTCTGGACACGCTCTAAACTCAAGGAGGAAAAAATGAAAAAGAACATTATCAGAGCAGCAGTCAGTATCATCACCGCTTCATCCATTCTGCTGATGGGATGCGGATCCGGCTCAGGCAGCGCGGCTCCCGCTACCAGCGCAGCGGCTGCAGCAGAAACCACCGCGGCAGCAGCATCATCCGGTGATGCCAGAAAGATCCAGCTGGGCCATGTCAACCCTGGCAAGGAAGAGGACAACCTGCAGCACATGTCCCTTACCTTCGCAGATAAGCTGAACGAGCTTTCCGGCGGCAAGATCCAGGTTGATATCGTTGCTGACTCCCAGCTCGGAAGTGAGAGAGAAATGCTGGAAGGCATGGAGATGGGAACCGTCGATATGGCACTGACCACAAACTCGGCAGTAGGCGCCCTTGATAAAGAGTTCCAGGTTTTCGATTTCCCGTACATCTTCGGCAACCGTGAGCAGGCATATGCAGTGTTTGATGATGCCGAGATCATGGATCCGATGGCACAGAAGCTCTATGACGAATATGCTATCAAGCTTCTGGTCGTAGGCGACAACGGTTTCCGCAACATGATGAACAATGTCAGACCGGTCAATACGGTTGAAGACGTGAAGGGCATGAAGATCAGACTGATGGAGAACGCGATCCAGAGTGACTGCTTCAAGGCATTCGGCGCAAGCCCGACAACCATGGCGTTCAGTGAGGTCTATACCGCCTGCCAGCAGGGTACGGTCGACGGATTTGAGCTTCCGATCGCTTCCACCTACAGCGGTTCCTATTGGGAGGTCATCAAGTACTATTCCCTTACCGAGCATCTGTTCACTCCTCTTAACATGATGATGTCCGCACAGACCTGGGAGTCCTTCACTGAGGAAGAGCAGGGCTGGATCCAGGCAGCAGCTGACGCAGCAAAGGAAGAAAACAGAAGATATATCCAGGAGAAGGAACAGGGCTGGCTTGAAGAGATGGGCACCCACATGGAAGTCAACACCGTAGAAGATAAGTCCACCTTCATTGAAGCCGCACAGTCCATCTATCCGACCTACGCAGGCGATGTAGGAGAGGAGATTGTAAAGAAGGTACAGGATAAGGTAGCAAGCCTTCAGTAAAAGGCAGCAGGCCTTCACTAAACTGATCGATTCGGAGGAGCCACATGATCAAACTATTCGGAAAATTCAGTGATTATCTGACGAAAGCATACGCAACCATCGGTTTGGTCATGCTGATCGTGATCGCGATTGCCGGTGTTGTACAGGTCGTCACAAGATACGTCCTGGGACAGGCAGTCGTCGGATCCGAAGAACTGAGCCGCTACTGCTTTATCTGGCTCGGGTTTACAGGAAGTGTCGTCTGCGTACATAACTGGTCGAACGCGCAGGTCTCGATCTTAAATGACGCACTTCCCGGAAAGGCTAAGACGGTGCATTCCATCATTTTGAACATCCTGGTCTTTGTATGCGCCGCAGTCCTGTTCTGGCAGGGTATCAAGTGCGTCCGCATCACGGGCAAGCAGACCAGCAGCCTGCTGAAGATCTCTCTCAGCTATGTATATCTCGCGATCCCGGTCGGAGCATTCGGCATGATGGTCGTATCACTGCAGAGAATTCTGTATCTTATCTCAGGCAGAAAGCTGCCGGAAATGGAGGTAAAAGAATAATGAGCGCAGCAATATTATTCGGAACACTTCTGGCGCTGATCCTGATCGGTCTTCCCGTCTGCTACTGTATCGCGTACTCGGGTATCTTCTTCCTGCTGTTTACGCACATGAAACCCCTGATCCTGGTGGCACAGCGCGCACTGAACGGAATGGACAGCTATACACTGCTGGCGATCCCGCTCTTCACACTCGCAGGATATCTGATGGATAAAGGCGGTCTTTCCAAGAGACTCGTTGACTTTCTCGAGAAGTCTTGTTTCTGGCTTCCCGGCGGCATGGGAACGATTACGATCCTCTGCTGCGCAGTATTTGCGGCACTGACCGGATCCGGTCCCGCAACGGTTGCGGGTATCGGCGCGATCATGTACCCGGCTCTCATTAACAACAACTATAACAAAGACTCTGCTGCAGGCCTGCTTGCCTGCGGCGGAGCACTCGGACCGGTCATCCCGCCAAGCATCTGTATGATCGTCTATGGCACAACGATGTCCGTCTCCGTCCCGGCTATGTTCATGGCATCGATCGTTCCGGGCCTCTGCATGGCACTGGCACTGATCATCACCAACGTCTTCGTGTGTAAGAAGCAGGGCGTGCATGAGCATAAGACCAAGGCCAGCGGCCGTGAGATCTGGGAAGCTTTCAAGCATGCATGGGGCGTGCTGCTGCTCCCGATCGTTGTCCTCGGCGGTATCTACGGCGGCGTATTCACTCCGACCGAAGCTGCAGCCATCAGCGTGGCAATGGCCCTGATCCTGGGCGTATGCTACCGTGAGATCTCCATCAAGAGCCTGATCGAAGCGCTTTATAAGACGGTCGAGACCTCGGCAATGGTCATCATCATCGTCGGTCTTTCCGCTCTGCTTTCCTGGATCCTTTCCGCGACCGGCATCCCGGCACAGATCGCAGAGAAGGTCGTTCCGATCCTCGGCAATAAATACGTATACTGGTTCGTGCTCCTTCTGATTCTGTTTATCATCGGATGCCTGATGGAGACGGTCGCCAGCATGCTGATCCTGGCTCCGATCCTGGTTCCGATCGGCATCGCGCTCGGCATCGACAAGCTGCACCTGGCAGTTGTCTTCTGTATCGCACTGGTCGTCGGTATGGTCACACCGCCCTTCGGTCTGAACCTGTTTACGGCATGCGGCACAACCGGACGTACATTCACCCAGGTCGTACACGGCATGGTCCCGTACCTGATCTCGATCATCCTGGTCGTCATCATCGTGGCGTTTGTACCGGGTCTGGCACTCGGACTTCCGACCGCAATGGGACTTGTCTGGTAAACTGAATCGTAAAATGGCGTGATCTGACAAGACGCGCCATTTTATAAGAACTAAACATAATTTGAAAATTATTTAAAATTATAATATAAATAATTCTACGGTTATACATTTTCTTGTTTCATAAGGAGATACGGAATGTTCAAAGCAGTCGTTGTTGATAAAGACTATGGCAGTGTCAATGCTGAAGAGCTCGCAAGAGTAAAGAAGGCATATGAGGACGCGGGGATCGCGTTTGAGCTGCTTGATTATAAAGTAGTGGAATCCCAGCAGAAGGAGCCGACGGAAGATGAGATTATCGAAGGGTGCAAGGATGCCGATGTGATACTCGCGACCGGCAATCCGCCGATCACGGACAAGGTCATGTCCGCGCTGCCGCAGCTCAAATTTGTGCAGCGTTTCGGCGCCGGCGTCAACAGCATTGATCTGGAGGCGGCAGCGGAACATGACGTCATCGTCCTCAACCTGCCCGGCTTCTGCGCGAAGGAACTGGCGGATGTCGCGACTTCCATGATCATGAGCCTGGTCCGCAACACAGCTTACTACGACAGGGAAGTCCGTAAGGGCAACTGGCCGAAGTGCAAGTACCTGCTTCCGCCGGATGTGCGCGAGCTTACACTTGGCCTCTATGGTTTCGGTCTGGCGGGACGTCATCTCCATGATATCTTCCATAAGGGCTTCGGTACGAAGGTCATCGCCTGCGATCCCTACGTCAGTGACGCTGTCAAGGCAGAGTATCCGGATGTGGAGTTTGTAGACTTCGACACCTTGGTTACGGAGAGCGACATTATCAGCATCCATGTCATCCTGACCCCGGAAACGACGCATGTCTTCAACAAGGAAGTCTTTAAGAAGATGAAGAACACGGCCATGATCATCAACACCAGCCGTGGACCGGTCATTGACAATGATGACCTCGCGTGGGCACTGGAAAACGGTGAGATCCTGTACGCCGGCCTGGACACGGTCGAGCAGGAACCGCTCCCGGCGGATCATCCGTTCAAGCGCCTCGACAACATTCTCGTCAATCCGCACTGCGGAAGCTACGGCGTCGGCAGCAAGAAGACGCAGATCGACATGGTGTGCGACCTGGTTCCGACGGCAGTGCGTACAAAGCGGGTAGCCGGCCGCTGCGTTGCGGACCGCGGCGTGCTGAAGAAGGCTGTCGGTTACGATTTTGCGTAAATCGTAACAGCGGCCTTAAGAGAAGGAAACATTGACAGAATACAGTATTCAGGACGAAGTATCGCAAACGGAAAGAGAGGACCCATAGATATGTCAGTTGGATGCAAGATCATTAAGGACTTTGAAAGACCGGCGAAGGAGCTGGTAGAACGTTTTAAGGGCATGCCGGTCGCGAACATTGACGACTGCATGAACCGTATCGCGGCTGCAGACGCTGCGATCGAGCCGATCGGATATAAGGGACAGCTGCTGGGCACGGCATTTACGATCCGTGTTCCGCAGGGCGACAACCTGATGTTCCATAAGGCCATGGATATGGCTGAGCCGGGCGACGTCATCGTCATCGACGCGGGCGGCTATACGGACAGGGCAATCTTCGGTGAGCTGATGGCGACTTACTGCAAGACCCGCGGCATCAAGGGCATCGTCTGTGACGGCGCGATCCGTGACAGAGGCGGCCTCGCGGCGATGGAAGGCTTCCAGGTCTACGCCCGCTCCGCAACACCGAACGGTCCGTATAAGAACGGCCCGGGAGAGATCAATGTCCCGGTCGTGATCGGCGGAAAGATCGTTTATCCGGGCGATATCGTCGTCGGTGATGACGACGGCGTCATCTTCATCCGTCCGGAAATCGCGAATGAGATCGCGGACGCAACACTGGCGGTAGAGAAGAAGGAAGCGGATATCATGAAGCACATCCTCGAGGACGGCACCTATATCCGTCCGTGGGTAGATGAGAAGCTGAAGGAGATCGGCTGCGAGATCTGATAACCACAGGCAATATATAATACAGCATAGTTTTGACACCGGGTCGCGCGTAATGCACGGCCCGTTTTGAATGTGTTGCAGACAGGGTTGTCAGTAGGGCATGGAATGTGTATAATATAACTAAAATATTAGCAATTTACTTGAATACAGCATATAATTACTAAAATATTAGTATGATTAACATATTGTTGAAAACTCCATCCGAGATCGATCTGGAGCTGGCGGAAAGGATAGCAGGGATAAGAAAGCGCAGGAAGATCACACAGGCAGAACTCGCCAAAAAGGCGGGTGTCAGCCTTGGTTCGTTACGCCGTTTTGAACAGACCGGGGAGATCTCACTGCACTCGCTGACGCTTCTTTCCATTGCGCTTTCCCTGGAGGATGAGCTGGAAGCGCTTTTCAGGCAGCCTGAGTTTCTGTCCATTGATGAGGTGATACGTGGACAGGATTAAAGAACCATTGCTGTCGGACGGGCAGTGACATATACATAAATCTTACGGGAGGTTTTATGGAGATTTATCTGACGAGTTCACCCTTTGCGGGTCATGAGGATCCGGCACAGAGCCATACGGAAAGCGCAAACCGCGAGATCAGCGAAGTAAACGACTTTGAGGAACGGCTGGAAAAGAGCGCCAAAGGATGCAGGAAAGGACTCTTCATCGCGGCGGATCCGGACAATGCAGCCGCAACCGACGGTTTCTCACAGGATATGAAAAAAGCGCTTGACCGAAGCGGAATCCATTTAGAGACCTGGAAGACGCTGGATCGGAGAAATGTCGCCGACGCCGCGAAGCTGGTCGGGGAGAGCGATTTTATCGTGCTTGCGGGAGGCCACACGCCGAC
>JAFTBX010000037.1 GCA_017455005.1 Lachnospiraceae bacterium
CTATGGCTACAGCGTCCACTGCGTCAACATTGCGGGACACGGGACCTATCCCAGGGAACTTCTCCGGACATCATGGGAGGATGCGGTAGATAAGGCCTGGTACGACTATGATCAGATGAAGGCCAATTATGACAAGGTCTACATCGGCGGACTCTCCATGGGCGCCTGCCTTTCTTTGGCACTGGCTTCGAGACGAGACGACGTGGACGGCGTGATCTCCATCTCCGCGCCGATGTGGCTGGATCCGGCATGCTTTATCATGGGGGACTATCCGACGGACCAGCTTTACTTCCACCGCGATATGGCGGGAAAGGAAGGAACAGCGAGAAGGTACCACATCCACTATGAGGATATTCCCGTCAAGGTTTTCGGTGAGCTGAAAGCCCTGGCTGCGCATCTCAATGAGCCCGGCGTACTGGAGAAAGTCAGCTGTCCCTGCTTTATCGCGCAGGCAAAGGATGACAACATCGCCGTACCTGCGAGCGGCCCGGAGATCTGCCGGAGGATATCCTCCGCAAATATATTTCTTTATGAAGTGGAGAAGGCAGGCCACAACATGTGCCTGAACGAAGGCCGCTATGGACTGATGCAGAGCCTTATAAGCTGGCTTGATCCGATGGACGGGATCCTGCATTGAGCGGCAATGAATCAGTGATAACCTTGAAGTAATCTGAAAACAAATGAAACAGTATCTTGTGATCGACCTGGAGTTCTGCAGAACAGACAGGTATCTTGGAAAACTCAATAAATACTACGTGCCGCACGAAGTGATCCAGATCGGCGCGGTGATCTTAAATGATGACAATGAAGTTGTCGACCGCTTTAAGTCCTTTGTGCATCCGATGTACGGAAAGCTGGACGCAAAGGTCTCGGAGCTCACTGGTATTACGGAAGAAGACTTAAAGACGGCGCCGCTGCTTCGGCCGGCACTTGCGGCGATGTCGGAATGGATGGGAGACCGGGAGCTGATCGCGGCATCCTGGAGCGATACGGACTACCGGCAGCTGTCCGATGAAATGGAGCAGAAGCACATCCGGAACCGCCGGGTCGAGCGGCTGTTTGACGGCTGGGTCGATCTGCAGAAGGCCTATACGAGGATGGTCGGCTCGAGTCAGGCGATCTCTCTCGAAAAAGCCATGATCGCGGCGCAGGTGGAAGTCGACGGACGTCTTCATGACGGCGCCGTGGACGCGTTCAACACCGCGAAGCTCATCAGTGCGATCCGGCAGCAGGAAGACGCGAATATAGAGATCAAACCCATCCATGAAGAAAACAGCTACGGAGAGGACATGGGCTTTACGCTCGGGTCAGCATTTGCAGGGCTGAACTGGAACACGGATGCAGACAGCGAATGATCTGCCGTAACAGCATGTCATAGAGGAACCGGCATCACATCGAATCAATCATACCAGGCAACAACGAGCGTAAGGCGCGGAAAGGAGTCACGATCATGCGTAAAGTAATAATGGTCACCGGTGGAGCAACAGGCATTGGCAAAGCATGCGCGGTCCGTATGGCGAAAAAGGGATATGATGTCCTGATCGCCTATAACCGCTCGGTTCAGCCGGCGCTGGCGCTGAAAGAGGAACTGGAAGCCTGCGGCGTCCGCTGCGAGATCTTTAAGGTCAATGTTGCCGACGAGAATGAAGTAAAAGAGCTGCTCGCTTTTTGCAGGGAGAAGTTCGGCAGGCTGGACGCACTGGTTAATTCTGCGGGCATGACCCGGTTTATCCCGTTCCCGGATCTGGATGCGGTCACGACAGAGGTCTGGGAGGACCTTCTTGAGACCAATCTGATGGGTACCTTTTTCTGCTGCCGTGAAGCCGCGAAGCTTATGAAGGAGAGCGGCGGAGGAGTGATGGTCAATGTTGCCTCCCTCGCCGGTATGCGGGTGAGCGGGAGCTCGCTTCCCTACGGCGTATCCAAGGCCGGCGTGATCATGATGACCAAGAGCCTGGCAATGACTTTGGCACCGGAGATCCGTGTGAATTCTGTTTCCCCGGGCATGGTGGAGGGAACGGCGTGGTACCGCGACCGGGAAGGCTTTGATGTGGATGCGCACAACGCGCGTCAGGCTCTCGAGATCCCGGTCGGGCGCGTTGCAACGGCGGAAGATGTGGCGGATACCATCTGCTTCCTGCTTTCCGATGAGGGCGCGTACCTTACAGGCGTCAATATCCCCATCGACGGAGGACGCGGCGAACGGATGCCATAGACCTTAATATTATTTAGAGCGGAATCGACAATCGGGGCTGAAATTGCTTGTGAAAATGTAGGCCTATAGCACGATAATGCTGAGCGTAAGCCGAAACGCCATATGGATCAGGGGATGAAGCATGATAGGAAGCAGTCAAAGAAGGAGGCCTGCAGGCGTTAGATGGCGCAGGCTTCCTGTCAGAATGATCTTGACCTTATTGATTATACAGATGGTAATGTTGTCTGTACTTACTACGGGCTATGCCGCGGAAAAAGCGGATATAGCGTTTACGCCAGCAGACGCGGGTCCTGCGGTCAGGATCCTTTGGTCGCCGGAACTTCAGTCTGCGGCGAAAATGCCGGAGACGGAAATGAACACAATGACAGAATCGGAAATCAACACCATGTTTTACATATCGGAAATCTCGGATGAGATCTTTGCAAGGATCAAAGGAAAGTCCTATAAGGATAACTGTACGGTCCCGGTCACGGATCTCAGATACCTTCATCTTCTTCATAAGGACCTCGACGGCGTGACGCACGAAGGCGAGATGATCTGCAATGTGAAGATCGCGGAGGATGTGCTGGAGATCTTCCGGGCGCTTTATGACGCGGGATATCCGATCGAGAAGGTACGCCTGATCGATGAGTACGACGCGGACGATGAGCGATCCATGGCAGACAACAACTGTTCGAGCTTCAACTTCCGTACGGTTTCGTATTCAACGAAGCTGTCCAATCATGCGCTTGGACTCGCAGTGGACATCAACCCGCTTTATAACCCCTATATCAAGACACTGAACGGGAAGCCGCATATCGAACCTGCCAATGCAGGCCCGTATGTGGATCGAAGCGCCGATTATCCTTATAAGCTTGAAGAAGGCGACCTCTGCTACCGACTGTTTATCGAACACGGCTTCAGCTGGGGCGGTCATTGGCAAAGCTGCAAGGATTATCAGCATTTTGAAAAGACTTTTGAGTGATTTGAGACCAGGAGATCTGAATCCTGCCGCCTTGGTTCGAACAGGCTGCGGCGCCGTGGAGAGGAGCGGGAGGCAACGGCAGACTTCCCAAATCATAGTGGTTTTGATACAATAGACACATGGATTGTATTGAGTTTAACGGAAAAATCAATGCCTACCTGAAGGACGAACTGACAGATGAGGAGCTGAACGAGTTTCTGCTCCATCTTCGGTCATGCCCCAAATGCAACGAGGAGCTTGAGATTAACTATATCGTAAATGAGGGTGTGGAGCGTCTCGACCGCAACAAGGCAGACTATAACCTGTCCGCTGCGTATGAAAAGGCAAAAGAAGACAGCCGGCGCTACATTGCCGGAAGAAAAGGGATGATCCGCTTAAGCTACATCGTCGGAACCCTTATGTTCTGGATGATGCTGGTCACGACCTTTGTCTTTTTAAGGATTACGATCCTCGGATCATAACGAAAGTCGCGAAAGGAACACGACATGGAAAAACTCTTACTGATCGACGGACATTCTATTTTGTCCAGAGCTTATTACGGGATCCCACTGCTGTCCACGGCAAACGGTACGCATACCAATGCTGTGTACGGCTTTTTAAATATTATATTTAAAGTCATTGACGAGGAAAAGGCAGACTATATCGCTGTGGCCTTTGACCTGGAACGGCAGAAGCTTAAAAGGACGCAGATGTACCCGGAGTATAAGGGTACGCGTAAGCCGATGCCTTCAGAGCTTCTCGAGCAGGTGCCGATCATCCAGAGGGTGCTTGGCGCCATGGGGGTGCCGATCCTGACTCTGGAAGGCTATGAGGCGGATGACATCCTCGGCACGATGGCGAAAAAGGCCCAGGCGGACGGCTATGAGGTTACCGTTGTATCCGGTGACCGCGACCTTCTGCAGCTTGCGGATGAGAGGATCAAGCTCTGTCTTCCGAAGACTTCGAAGGGCAGGACAGAGGTTTTTAATTATTATCCGGACGATGTGCTTCGGGAGTATCAGGTCACGCCGAAGGAATTTATCGACCTGAAGGCCCTGATGGGCGATACCTCGGACAACATCCCCGGACTTCCGGGCGTCGGGGAAAAGACGGCGACCGACATCATTGTCCGATTCCACTCGATAGAAAATGCCAAAGAGCACGCCGATGAAGTGCGCCCACCGAGAGCGCAGAAAGCACTGCAGGAGCACTACGACCTGGCCGTGCTGTCGAAGGAGCTTGCAACGATCGATATCCATGCCCCCGTCGAGGCGGATCCCAGGGCCTGCCGGACGACTTCGGTCTATACGGCGGAGGCGGTGGAGATCCTGCGTGAACTCGAACTGAAGACGCTTGTGAACCGCTTCTTAAAGTACCGTGAGGAGCATCCGGAGCTTGCCGGAGCTGACAGCGGTGTCCGTCCGGCGGCAGAGCTTCTCGATATGAAGACGGTAAAGCTGGTGACCGATCCGTTTATGGCAGGGATCGCTTATAAAGACGCGTCCGATGAGGACCTGCTCGGCTTTTATGTGGCGGGAGATGGCACGGCTCTGGCGGCTTCCCTGACGCTCGCGCGGGACAGAAGCTTTGCGATCGTGTCCGGTCCGGACTATCCCGCGGCGCAGCTGAAAGGTGATCTTGAAAAGCTGCTTGCGGCTCTTAGCGGCCGCGGTTCCCGCATCGTGACGATAGGGCTGAAGGATGAACTGAAGCTGATCAGCCTTGCTGCCAATGCTGTCACAGAAGACCATATGATTGCGCAGTATGTCATTGATCCGAACCGCAGTACCTATGAGTACGACGACCTTGCGAGGGATATCCTCGGCATCCAGGCGGAAGGAAGGCAGGAACTGATCGGAAAGCTGCATCCTGCAGGTGCAGCCGCAAAGCTGGCGGAAAAAAAGACGGAAGCAGGGGAAGAGAGAGACCGGCTCTTAAAGTTCTTTGCGCTGCAGGCATTCGTCCCGTACATGGCTGCGGACGGCGTAGAAAAGAAACTGAAGGAACAGGGCAGCTGGGAGCTTTATAAGACCATTGAGATGCCGTTAGTCTATGCGCTTGACGATATGGAAAAAGCCGGCATCCGTGTGGACCGGCAGGCGCTCAGTGACTATGCGGCGCTTCTGAAAGGCCAGGTCGATACCATCACGGCCGAGATCCACGAGATGGCGGGAGAGCCCTTCAACATCAACTCGCCCCAGCAGCTCGGCGTCATCCTGTTTGAAAAACTGGGCATCAGCGGCGGCAAGAAGACCAAGACCGGTTATTCCACCGCGGCGGATGTCCTGGAGAAGATCGCAGATCAGCATGAGATCGTTCCGAAGATACTCCGCTACCGCGCGCTGACCAAGCTTTATTCGACTTACGCGGCAGGCCTTGCGGAATACATCGGTCCGGATGAACGCATCCACGGCACTTTTAACCAGACGATCGCGGCGACCGGCCGTATCAGCTCTACAGAGCCCAATCTGCAGAATATCCCGGTACGTACCGCGGAGGGAAAGGAGATCCGCAGGGTCTTCGTCCCGCAGGAAGGATATACCTTTGTGGACGCGGACTACAGCCAGGTGGAGCTCAGGATCCTCGCGGCGCTTTCGGGCGACGAGAAGCTGATCGCGGCTTACCGCAATGCCGTCGACGTTCATACACTGACGGCGTCGGAAGTCTTCCACGTTCCGGTGGAAGAGGTGACTTCCGAGATGCGCCGCAACGCCAAGGCGGTCAACTTCGGCATCGTTTACGGCATCTCGGCGTTCGGCCTGGGAGAAGGACTTTCCATCAGCCGTAAGGAAGCCAACGAATACATCAACAAGTACTTCGAAAGCTACCCGAAGGTCAAGGAATATCTGGAGTCCTCCGTCGCGCACGCAAAGGAAAAGGGCTATGTCACGACCTACTTCGGACGCGTCCGGCCGATTCCGGAGCTCAAGTCTTCGAACTTTATGCAGCGCAGCTTCGGCGAGCGCATTGCCATGAACAGTCCGATCCAGGGCACGGCGGCTGACATTATGAAGATTGCCATGAACCGCGTCGATGAGGCGCTTCAGGGCATGAAGTCCCGCATTGTGCTGCAGGTGCATGACGAAGTGCTGATCGAGACGGCTGAAGACGAACTGGATCAGGTCATGACGCTCGTGAAGGACTGCATGGAGCATGCGGCGGACCTCCCGGTAAGCTTAAGCGTAGAGGTAAAGAACGGTGCGACCTGGTACGACTGCCACTGATGAGGATGGATTATGGACATTATTAAACCGGAAATGCTGACAGGGGAGATTACCCGCTGGGACATCCTGCCGCTTTCCTTCTTAAAGAAATCAGCTTATACAGGGTCCAAAGGAAGCCTTCGCTACCGGATCGAAAAGGCAACCGTTGAGATTCCTGCAGAACCGGCAGCCGATGCTTCGGCAGGCACTTCAGCCGATCCTCAGGGACAGGCAGCGGCCGGAGAAGGCGGACCGGCGGAACCCCCTGTGCAGGAGATTACGGTCCTGCGGGTCTCTACCTGGAACGGCCCGAATGCTTTTGACTTAACGCCTCCGGAGGAGATCCGGCAGAAAGACTTCGATTTCAGTGAGGACGTCCTTTACGGGGAACTCCTCAGCTATCTGAACGAGCAGCACAAAACAACATCATCGACCTGATGATTTATAGAGGAAACGACTATGGTGATAGGGATCACGGGAGGAATCGGCAGCGGCAAGAGCGCCGTCGCCGGCATCCTCGCCCGACAATATGGTTTTACGGTACTTTCCACAGACGACATTGCAAAGGAGCTTGAACAGCCGGGGCATGCCGTCTATGATGAACTGGTGAAATGCTTCGGTGAGGGCATCCTGCAGGAAGCGGAAGCTGAAGTTACAACTGGCGGCAGTGCTGCCGGACGGCCAATCGATAAAACGAAGTTCGGCGCGCTGATCTATTCGGATACGGGCGCGATGGAGCGCGCGGAGGGGATCATCCACCCCGCGACCTGGGGCTATGTGGAGGGAGAGATCGCCGCGCGTCCGGGGGAAACGGTCGTTGTGGAGACCGCACTTCCGGACGAACGATACCGCAGGATCTGTGACGAGATCTGGTATGTTTATACGGACGAGGACACCCGGATCCGCCGGCTTATGGCGTCGAGAGGGTACTCGGAAGCAAAGTGCCGAAGCATCCTTGCGGAGCAGATCACCGACGAAGAGTTCATAAGCTTTGCTGATTATATCGTGGATAACAGCGGGACTCTGGAAGAAGCCGCGTCGCGCGTCGCGGAAGTTATCGACGGCAAAAACGGTGAGGCGGAGGACCGCCCATGAAGATGGTCAGCCTCGCAAGCGGCTCGAAGGGAAACTGCACGCTGATCCGGACCGATGACGCTTGCATCCTCGTGGACTGCGGCATCTCTGCGAGAAGGACGGAAGAGGCGCTCCGTGCCGTGGGCTTAAGCCTCCGGGATGTCGACGCGCTGCTTCTGACCCATGAGCATATCGATCATATCCGGGGCGTAAAGCGCCTGATGAGCGCCTATGAGATCCCGGTCTATGCCACGGAAGGAACGCTGAAAAACCTGGCGCGGGTCTCGGGGGATGAGTATTTCAACTACGCCGGCCGCGACCGGATGGAGGTGATCCGCACAGACCGCGAGTTTACGATCGGATCGGTCACGGTCCTGCCGTTTGCCACGTACCATGACGTGGCGGAGCCCTGCGGGTACCGTTTTGAGATCAGTCAGGAGCAAAGCGACCTCAGGCGGCATGTCAGCGCGGCGGTCATGACGGACTGCGGGCATTATGACGATTACATCGCGGATCATCTGCATTACCTGGATGCGATGCTTCTCGAGTCCAACCACGACCGGACCATGCTCGTGAACGGACCGTATCCCGTGTATTTAAAGCGCAGGATCATGTCGAGCGAGGGACACATGAGCAATCATGCGGCCGGACAGCTGCTGACGGAGATCCTTTCGCCCAAGATGACAAGCGTGCTGCTCGGACACTTGAGCCATGAGAACAACACGCACCAGCGCGCGCTCGAGACCGTGCGCGGAGAACTGGCTGCCGCCTTCGGCGAGGCAACAGCGGATCGGATCGATTTGAATGTCGCGCCGCAGGACGGACTGAGCAAGCTCATTGAGCTCTGAGCAACCGGACTCCGGCCGGATGCACGAAAGTGCTGTGTGATCCGGGCGACCGCGGGATCAGAAACCTTGTAAGCCGAAACTTATATCCTGAGACTATGGCTGTCATAACAGCCTCGCGGGCCGGATGGATCAGATCTGTCCGGTCCGCTTTTATATTGCGATTTTTCATCATGCTCATTGAATGTTTTTATATATTTTGATAAAATAAACAAATAGTTTTTCTTTGGCATGCCTTTCAAAAGACATTTTGAAGAAGAGAAGAGGAGAGAGTTGTATGGAGAATTTAGTAGCAAGAATTGAAGAGATCAACACGATCGTCAATAACTTTGCCTGGGGTCCTGTCATGCTGATCCTTCTGGTCGGCACCGGCATTTACCTGACTGTCCGTACCGGTTGCGTACAGATGACGAAGTTCGGCTACAGCATGAAGCATACGGTCGGCACGCTGTTTTCCGGCAGCAAAAAAGACCATGGTGAAAACCTTTCCCCGTTCCAGGCGGTGACCACTGCGCTGGCAGGCACGGTCGGTACCGGCAACATCGCCGGCGTTACCGGCGCGATCTTCACCGGCGGCCCGGGTGCTGTGTTCTGGATGTGGTTTTCCGCTTTCTTCGGTATGTTCACCAAGTTTGCGGAGATCGCGCTTGCGATCAAGTACCGCGAA
>JAFTBX010000038.1 GCA_017455005.1 Lachnospiraceae bacterium
CCTCCATCCCTTTCATTTCGAGCTGTGTGGCCTCTTTTGCAACCTGTACCCGGAATGACTTATTGTAACCACTCATAGCGCACCTCCTGTGTTGATAGTATAACATGTTTTTTCTATCTCCACTTTTTGGGGTGCGGCTCATTTGTCTCTAACTTTCCCCCTTTCAGGGCAATGCTGACGTCCAAATGTAGATGCAAACCACCGCCAGGACAACATTTGCAGTGAACTTTTCCAAAATGTTAGATGCAAAACCACTCAGTGGCAGCTTTTGTCTCTAACTTTCCCTCTCTCAGGGCAATGCTGACGCCCAAATGTAGATGCAAACCACCGCCAGGACAGCATTTGCATCTAACTTCTATTTCATCCGGGTGTGGAGCCAAAGTTGATGATCTCCCGCTTCATGTCCGGCCCTTTCATGGTGAGCCACTCGACGGAGCCCGAGTCGATGCAGAAGACGGTCAGACCGGCCGCCTCCCATTTCGCGGGGTCCGGGTACATCTTATACATGAAGGGGTTCTTCTGAAAGAGCCTCTTAAGCCGCGCCGGCCCCGCTTCCACGGCATGCCCGCGGACCGAGACCGCGAGATACTCCGTGTCAAGGCTGCCGCGCGTCAGCGTCACTGCCACATAAGGGCTGTGCTGCAGACGGTTATAGAGTCCCTTGCCGCGCCCGGTCAGAAAATACAGGCCGTTTTCATCGTGGTCCATGATGTCGATCACCGCCGTCACCGGACGGTTGTCTTCGTCCACCGTCGCTATGACGCACGTCTTCAGTTCCTCCGCGATGATTCTTAAGGCTTCGTTCCTATCCATAAAATCTCCTCTCAGCACCCATACTCCGCCGTCAGCTTCTGATAGAGCGGATCCTTCGTGATCGGGTAGCGGGTCGTCATGACCGGCTGCTGCCCGCGCTGGAACACGATCTCTGAGCCGATCGGCATGTACAGCACATCCGTCACAGGCTTTCCGATGCGTTCCGCGATATTCTTGCTCGTCTCTAAGTCCATGCCGCCCATATAGATATAGCGGTCACAGTTGTTGATGATCGTCTTCGCATCGCTCTCCCCGTACATGGACACCAGCTGCGACTCCGACTGCAGCAGGATCGACACGGAGATCTTCTTTTCGCGGAAGATCGAGATGCAGTTCGCAAAGTCCGGGATCTGGGATCCCACCGCGAAGTCGTCGCACAGAAGGTGCACCGGATACGGCAGCTCTCCCGTCGGCAGGCTCTCCGCGTACTCAAAAAGCATCTTGACTGCCTGGGAGTAGAAAATGCCGGCGAAGATGTCGAGCGACGGATTGACCGCGGAGGTCGTCACAAAGAAGATCGAGCGGCTGTCCGCGATGTCCTCGAAGCGGATCGTCGATTCCTTCCGCATGAGCGCCAGGAGCTCCGGGTTGAACACTGTATCGATCGTGGTGCTTAAGGCCGCGTAAATGCAGCTTGCCGTGCGCATGGGCGAAAAACGGAAGGTCTTCCAGCACCGCCACGCGAAGCTCTGCGGGTCCTCGTCCGCCAGCCGCTCGAAGATCCGGTCCAGGTTCGTCTCGATCGACTCGCCGTTACTCTGGATCTTCAGCGACGTAAAGAGGTCCACCACGTCCGCGAAGGACGGCTTCGACCGCACATGCATGATATAAGCGATCAATGCAGACAGCAGCGACTGGGCAGCATTGTCCCAGAAAGGATCGCCGTCCCGGTTCTCGGCCTTGTTCGGGTCCGCCATGACAATGGAGCGGGCGAGGTAGGTAATGTCGGCCGTGCTCCGGATGTACGCCATCGGGTCGTAGGAAACCGTACTCTCCAGCGGCGCCGTGAGATCGAGGCTGTAGACCTTATAGCCGCGCTCCTCAAAAAGCCGGCGGTACTTCCGCACGAGCCTGCGCTTTGAAAGCGTCAGGATCATGCTGGTTTCCGTCGTATTTAAAAGGCGCATCTCCGCATAGCTCATCGTCTTGCCAGAGCCGCTCGCGCCGACCATGAGAATGTTGTTGTTGAGCTGGGTCACCGCGGAATCGCTAGAGATCTCCACGCCGTCTCCCAGGAAAAATGTCTCAGCCATATATATAATCCTTCCTTATCTGTCTATTCGTCTTCTGCCAATGCAGGCCTTCGCTGCAGATGCAGCTCCCGACGCCACGCATCCGCGCCGTCCGCGGCAGGCAGCATTGCCATCAAAAGCATAGCGTTTTGCACGGCAGTATCTTATCCGCAAATATTTGGCATTCCGTGATATATCACAAAATACTCACTGCATGAATTATATAAGCAGATTTGGGAAAAGTCAACAAACTCGGTTGACATTGACCGATTTTCGAAATACAATTTAACTAAAGAATCGTGATATATCACGAGCTAAAAACAGGTTCAGGCCAGGCAGCGTGATATATCAGGAATCGAAAACAAAGCATTATTGAGAAAGGAGCACTTGATATGAACAATGATTACGGCGCAATCGTGATCGGAGCCGGCAACGGCGGCCTTATGGCAGCTGCGACTCTTGCGAAGAAGGGCGTCAGAACGCTTCTCATCGACAAGCACAACATCCCCGGCGGCAGCGCGAGCAGCATCCATCGCGGAAGATTTGAGTTTGAACCGTCACTGCACGAGCTGGCGGCAGTCGGCGAGGCCGAAAACCCGAGCTACGTCCGCCAGATGTTCGACGAGCTGGGCGCAGACGTCGAGTGGTGCATTGAACATAAGGAGCTCTATCATCTTTATGTTCCGGAGGAAGGCATTGACTTCGCGCTCTCCAGCGATCCGAAGAAGCTCTGCATGGACCTCGAGAAGGAAGCGCCCGGCAGCGCGGGTCCGATGATGAAAATGCTGCAGCTCGCGGGAGAAGCGGCACGCGCCTTCGCCTACATGGGCATGAAGGACTATGATCCGAACAAGCTCGACGAGCTCTTCCCGCATGCAAAGACCCTCGCAGGCCACACCATCAAGGAGGTCCTCGACGAGATTGGCATGCCGGAAAGAGCACAGCGCATCGTCTCCCAGTACTGGTGCTATCTCGGCGCGACCACCACCGAGATGGACGCCCTCACCTACTTCCGCATGTTCGGCGGCTACCTCATGTTCGGTGCCGGCATGCCGAAGCTCCGCTCGCATGAGCTTAGCCTCGCGCTCGAAAAGGTCGTCCGCGATAACGGCGGCGAGGTCTGGTACAACACCCCCGCGGAGAAGATCCTTGTCAAGGACGGCAAGGCCTACGGCGTCCGTATCGGCGGCAAGGACTATTTGTGTGACAATGTTGTCTCCAACGTATATCCCGACTACGCGTACTCCTACCTGATCGACAAGGAAGAGGTCCCGGAGCGCGCGGTCAAGCTGACCAACGCCAGAGAGCTCGCGCTCAACCTCTTCACCGTCTACCTCGGCATGAACAAGACCGGCGAGGAGCTCGGCTTCAAGAGCTACTCCAACTTTATCCTCAACTCCACCGACTCCGACTTCCTGGTGAAGCAGGCGTCCGACAACCGCGAAAACGTCCCGGCAGTCATCATTAACTGCTTAAACAACGTCATCCCGGACTGCACGCCCGAGGGCACGAGTTTCCTGTTCCTGACCGGATTCTTCTTCGGAAACGGCTGGGATTCGATCAAGCCCGAAGAGCACCAGAAGGAAAAGGAACGCGTCGCGGAGGCGATGATCCGCCGCTGCGAGGAGGCGCTCCACATGGAGATCATGCCGTACATCGAAGAGATCGAGATTGCATCGCCCGTGACCTTCGCCCGGTTCCTCGGATCCCCGCAGGGCACCCCGTACGGCTACCGCATGAACAAATGGGACAACTACATTCAGAGAATCGTGGACAAGCGCCTCGATGAAAAGATGATCAAGGGCCTGGATTTCGTTGGCGCGGCAACTCACGGCGGCGACGGCTACAGCCCGACCTACCTCGGAGGCTATGAGACCGCGATCGAGATCGTGGAAGCACAGAAGGAGAAAGGAGAAATTCAGAGATGAGCACGGTGATTGGAAATCTTGATACACAAACCTTTCAGAACACGAACGACGAACGTAAGCGCATCATTGACAATGCTTCGACCGCTCCTTTGAAAACCAGGTTCCCTGTCAATGAAGTCGCCAAAAGGCTGCATCCGAACCGTCAGTACATGAAGATCGCCGCGGTGACCGACCTGGGACAGAACACGAAAAAGTACCGCCTGGTACCGGATCCCGCGCGCGGCACCACCGAATGCGCGTATTTCATCGCCGGCCAGTACGTCTCCGTCTTCGAGAACATTAAGGGCATGACCGTAAACCGCGCGTACTCGCTTGCCTCCGCGCCCTGCGAAGCGCTTGCAGGATACTATGAGCTTGCGATCAAGAGCTCCGGTGACGGACTTATGTCAACTTATATCTATGACAACTGGAAGGAAGGCGACGAGGTCGAGATCTCCGGCCCCATCGGAAGCTTCTACTACAGCCGCCTGAGAGACGCGAAGACCGTCATCGGCGTCGCGGGCGGCAGCGGCATTACCCCGTTCGTATCCTTCGCGAGAGCCATCGCAAACGGCGACGAGCCCTTCGACCTGATCCTCCTTTACGGCAGCCGCCTCGCGGACGAGATCCTCTATAAGGACGAGTTCGATAAGCTCGCGGCATCCTGCGGCAAGATCAAGGTCGTCTACGTCATTTCCGACGAGGAAAAGGAAGGCTACGAGCACGGCTTCATCAGCGCAGACCTGATCAAAAAGTACGCGCCGGCGGGCGAGCCCTACTCCGTCTTCGTCTGCGGACCGCAGGGCCTCTACGACTACATGGACAAGGAAGAGCCGAAGCTCGGGCTGGCGAAGAAGTACTTCCGCGAAGAGCTCTACGGAGAGCTTCATGATCCGAAGACCCAGTCTGACTATCCGGGATGTCCGCAGCAGACCGTCAAGCTCACCGTCAGCGTCCGCGACAAGACCCGCACCATCGACGCCGACGTCAACGACTCGATCCTGCAGACCCTCGAAAAGCACGGCATCGCGGCCCCGGCCAGCTGCCGCAGCGGCGAATGCGGCCTCTGCCGTTCACAGCTTATCTCCGGCGAGGTCTACGCGCCGAAGAAACTCGAAGGCAGACGCCTCGCGGACTACAAGTTCGGCGGCATTCACATCTGCGCGACCTAC
>JAFTBX010000039.1 GCA_017455005.1 Lachnospiraceae bacterium
CTGGCAAAAGCAGCATTGTCCGCGTAAAGATCCTATCTGATTGCCTGTATTATTGAGTTTTCAAGGAGCAAAGCCCATTTTTGCTATGGGAAGTTTTAGTATATTATACAAGATAAAACATCGCCGTCTTCGGGAGGATGACGGCGTGTGTTAGCGCCAGGACCGTAATGGGTTGACGAGGTATGGCAGTTATCGAAAGACTCGGCGGATGCTGCCACGGCCGTGATCCGGTGATCACAGGTGGGCCGTAAGAGAGAAAGCAAAAAGCAGAATCAAGACTGTAACAGAGGTTCTCTCATCACTGATAACAAAGGTTAAGCTTTCGGGATATTGCGCTTTGCAAGCCGGCCGGAGGCTTTGCATTATTTCAATTTTTGGAAAATCAGGAGAGAATCACTATGCGAGTTGTTATTCAGGATAATTACGATAAGATGTCAAAGTGGGCCGCAAACTATATTGCAGCCAAGATCAATGCGCACAAGGAAGCGCGCCCCTTCGTACTCGGCCTTCCGACCGGTTCTTCACCGATCGGCGTCTATCAGGAGCTGGTACGCATGAATAAGGCAGGAGAGGTCTCCTTCGCAAACGTCGTCACCTTCAACATGGATGAGTACCTGGGCCTTCCGCACGAGCATGACCAGAGCTACTGGTACTTCATGCATGATAACTTCTTCGATCATCTGGTCGATATGAAGCCGGAGAACATCAACATCTTAAACGGCATGACCGATGATCCGGAAGGGGAGTGCGCCCGTTACGAGGCGAAGATCGCTTCCTACGGCGGCATTGACCTCTTCATGGGCGGCATCGGCGTAGACGGACATCTGGCTTTCAATGAGCCGTACACTTCCCTTTGCTCCCGTACCGGCGTCCGCAACCTGACCACCGATACCCGTATCGTGAACAGCCGTTTCTTCGGCAACGACCCCGAGGCGGTTCCGTCCCAGGCTCTTTCCGTCGGCATCGGCACCGTAACGGATTCGAAGGAAGTCCTCGTACTGATCTCTGGCCACAATAAGGCACGCGCGCTGGCAGCGACCGTTGAAGGCGGAGTCAGCCAAAAGTGGACCTGCTCCGCGCTGCAGATGCATAACGCGGCGATCATCGCCTGCGATGAGGATGCCTGCGGCGAACTGACCGTCGACACTTATAAGTACTTCCTGGACATCGAGAAGAAGGAAAGACTGTAAGCCCTGCAGACAGAAGGGACATGTAAAGCGGATATGACAAAACTGTCAATGCCTGCTTGAAAATGTGCATAACTTATATGAACAATGTCCTTTTCCTTAGGAAAAGACGCGCATTATGTATACCTGTCAACATTTCGGGCAAAATCGAATGTTGATATGTTAACACATGACGTCCCTAAAGCTGTGAATTTGTTAACAGATTGTTCCTTAAATAGACCTTTATTACGCCCTCATTTGCATGTATAATGGGGGCGTATTTTTTATATGTATGATTTCGATCTCAGTAACATCGATCCTAATCCGAAGCTGCTTTACCCAATCCTCTTCATATGAAATGAGGCCATAATGACAGATAAGGAAATACTGCAATTACAGATCACAGCTTGCGAACTCCGCGAGCTCATTTTGCGTGCGCTTTTTAACGCCAAGTCCGGTCATCCGGGCGGAAGTCTCTCCATCGTCGAGGCACTGACTTACCTCTACAAGTACGAGATCCGCATCGATGACCCGACGTCTCCGGACCGCGACAGACTCGTTCTTTCAAAAGGTCACGCTGTACCGGCACTTTACTCGGTGCTGGCGATGAAGGGCCTGATCCCGGTTTCGCTCCTGGATACCCTTCGCCGGATCGACAGTCCTCTGCAGGGCCATCCGAAGCTGGGATCCGTTCCCGGTATCGAGATGTCCACGGGTTCCCTCGGACAGGGTATCTCCGTTGCCTGCGGCATGGCGCTCGGCGCCAAGATCAAGGGACAGAAGCTCCGCGTCTACGCAGTCCTGGGTGACGGCGAGCTGCAGGAGGGCCAGGTATGGGAGGCCATCCACTTTGCGTCCCATTACAGCCTGAACAACCTCTGCCTGATGGTCGACTGGAACAACCTCCAGATCGACGGTTATGTGGATGACGTCATGAACCTTAGAAAGATGGATGACCGTTTTCGTGCGAACGGCTTCCGTACGATCGTGATCGACGGCCACGACTTCATCGAACTGCAGGCGGCATTCAGCATGTTCCACCAGACCAAGGACCGTCCGACGGCCGTGATTATGAAGACGATCAAGGGCAAGGGCGTAAGCTACATGGAAAACGCGGTCGAGTGGCACGGCAAGGCACCCAACGAAGAAGAGTATAAGCAGGCGATCCTCGAGTTGGATCAGCAGATCCGCGAGCTTCGCCGCATGAATGTCGAAGGCACCGACGTCGGCGGTCAGCGTCCGGGCGGAATGGCGCTCGGCATGGTCGACTTGAGCGATCCGAAGTGGGACGACGCTGTCCTTGACAGCTTTGCGCGCAACTCCCTGGCGCAGCAGGCGCTGAAGGAGCATGCCGCGTCCATGAAGGATATTGATTTTGATGTCAATGAAGCCGCGGCGGATATCGCCGGTCAGGCTGCGGATAATCTTACGAAGGGAGGCAGTGAGAGATGAAGAAGATTGCTACCAGAGTAAGTTATGGTGAGACACTGGTCGAGCTGGGAGAGCATTGCAAGGACCTGATCGTCCTGGATGCGGACCTTGCGGCTGCAACCATGACAAAGCTTTTTAGGAAGGCCTATCCCGACCGCCACTTTGAGTGCGGTATCGCGGAGGCAAACATGATCGGCGTAGCTGCCGGACTTTCGACCATGGGACTGGTTCCCTTCGCGTCAAGCTTCGCGATGTTCTCGGCAGGAAGAGCCTATGAACAGATCCGCAACAGCGTCGGTTATCCGCATATGAACGTTAAGATCGCGGGTACACACGCCGGTATCTCGGTCGGTGAGGACGGCGCGTCCCACCAGTGCTGCGAGGATATCGCGCTGATGCGTACGATCCCGGGCATGACCGTGCTCTGTCCGGCGGACGATCTCGAGGCAAGGGAAGCGGTGCGTCAGGCTTATGCCTGGAAGGGACCGGTTTACCTCAGGTTCAGCCGTCTTGCGCTTCCTGTCTTCCATGAGGGCACGTCTGCCTTCCGTATCGGCAAGGGCGAGATCCTGCATGAGGGAAGAGACCTTGCGATCATCGCGACCGGTCAGATGACCTATGAGGCACTCGAAGCAGCGAAGCTTCTGGAGGAAGAGGGTATCCATGCGCGCGTCGTCAACATGTGCTCGATCAAACCGCTCGATAACGACATGGTCATCGCTGCGGCACGTGACTGCGGCAAGGTCATTACCTGTGAGGAACACTCCATCATCGGCGGACTCGGCGAGGCAGTCGCGGGACTTCTCTCGGAGCGCTGCCCTGTGCCGATGCGCAGGATCGGCGTCAATGACGTCTTCGGTCATTCCGGACCCGGAGAGGAGCTTCTGAAACAGTTCGGCCTTTGCGCGGAGCATGTGGCGCAGGTGGCGAGAGACTTTGTATAAGGAGGTACGCCGAAATGGGTTCCCCGCACGCAATTGAATTTAAAAACATCAGTAAGCGCTTCGGCCGGAAAGTGGCGAACAACAACATCAGCTTTTCGATGGAGCGCGGTGAGATTCTTTCGCTGCTCGGCGAAAACGGCTCCGGTAAGACGACCCTGATGAACATGCTCGCCGGCATTTACTATCCGGATGAGGGCGAGATCTTCATCAACGGCGAGCCGGTGCAGATCCGTTCGCCCAAAGACGCTTACGCCTATAACATCGGCATGGTTCACCAGCACTTCAAGCTGGTGGATGTCTTTACGGCCGCGGAAAATATTTCGCTCGGCGAGAGCGGTAAGCTCGATCGTGATGCCATCGCAAAGCGCATCAACGAGATCAAGGCAAAATACGGCTTTATTATTGATCCTAACAAGAAGATCTATGAGATGTCCGTTTCCGAAAAGCAGACCGTTGAGATCGTCAAGGTCTTATACCGCGGCGCGGACGTGCTGATCCTGGATGAGCCGACCGCAGTCCTTACCCCGCAGGAAATCGAGCATCTGTTTACGGTCCTTCGGGCAATGAAGGCGGACGGAAAGTCCATCATTATCATCACCCATAAGCTCAACGAGGTCATGGAGATCTCGGACGAAGTCGCGGTTTTGAACCACGGCGAGTTCACCGGCAAGGTACGTACCTGCGATACGAATCCGCAGAAGCTGACAGAGATGATGGTCGGCCATAAGGTCGAACTCTCGATCCGCCGTCCGGAACCTGTTAACCCGCAGCCACGCCTTACAGTCGAGAACCTGACCGTACGCAACCACGAGGGTGTCAACAAGGTCCATCACGTGAGCTTTACGGCTTATGGCGGTGAGATCCTGGGCATCGCCGGCATTGCGGGAAGCGGACAGAAGGAACTGCTTGAGGCCATCGCGGGTCTGCAGCAGATCTCCATCATCGAGGGCAGCATCATGTACACGCCGGAAGGAAAGAAGCCTTCCGAGCTTGTCGGAAAGAGTCCGATGCAGATCAGACAATCCGGCGTCGCCCTGGCTTTCGTTCCCGAGGATCGTCTCGGCATGGGCCTGGTCGGTTCCATGGGTATGCGCGGCAACATGATGCTCCGTACCTGGCAGCACGGCCACAGCCTTTTTGTTAACCGCCGTGAGCCGAACGAACTCGCGGAGCACATCAAGAAGGAACTCGACGTTTCCACGCCGGATATCATGTATCCGGTCAGACGCTTAAGCGGCGGCAACGTCCAGAAGGTCCTGGTCGGCCGTGAGATCGCGAGCGCACCGTCGGTGCTGATGAGCGCTTACGCAGTACGTGGTCTCGATATCAACACTTCCTATACGATTTATAACCTGATGACGCAGCAGAAGGAGCGCGGCGTTGCCGTGATCTATGTCGGCGAGGACCTCGACGTCCTGTTGGAACTCTGCGACCGTATCCTCGTACTCTGTGACGGACATGTGTCCGGCATCGTAGACGCGAGAACGGCAGATAAAAACGAGATCGGCATCCTGATGACTTCGATCGGCGGCGTCGGCGCCGGAAAGGAGGGCTCTACAAATGCATAACGAGAAACAGCCCCTTTTCCACCTGACCAGGCGTGACGTGATGCCGCCTTCCAAGGTCTGGATGATCCGCGCGATGTCTTTCCTGGCGGCGATCCTGATCGGCGCGCTGCTGTTCGCAATCCTCGGAAAGAACCCTGTCGAAGCGTACTCCACGATCATCACCGGATCCCTGGCAAAGCCTTCGGCGATCCGTCAGACCGTCAAGATCGCGGTCCCGCTGCTCGGCACCTCCCTGGCGCTGGCGCCATGCTTCGGCATGCGCTACTGGAATATCGGCGCGGAAGGACAGATCACTGCGGGAGCATTGGCGGCAACCTACTTTGCACTTCACTTCGGAAAGACCTGGCCGCACCCGGTCATCCTGATTGTCATGGCTGTCGCAGCCATGCTTTTCGGCGGCATCTGGGCGGCTATTCCGGCATTCTTCAAGGCAAAGTACAATACCAACGAAACACTGTTCACCCTGATGATGAACTACATCATCATCGGTATTGTCAAATGGCTTCAGGGCGGTCCCTGGGAAGGCAAGCCCGGCAGCCAGATCATCCCGATGTTCAACGACAACGCGATGCTTCCGAAGGTCTTCGGCGTACACTGCGGCTGGGTCATCATCCTGCTGCTGACGGTCTTCATGTATTTCTACATGACCCGCATGAAGCACGGCTTTGAGATCGCCGTTATCGGCGACAGCGTCAACACCGCGCGCTACGCGGGCATGAATGTCGGACGCATCATTATCCGTACGGTCTTTTTGTCCGGCGCGATCTGCGGCCTGGTAGGCTACCTTGTCACCTGCGGCGCGAACGGAACACTTTATGATTCCGTAGCTGCGGGCGTCGGTTTTACAGCGATCACGGTTGCGTGGCTGGCACAGCTTAATCCCTTTGCCATGATCGCGATCTCATTTATGCTGGCAGTCTTGAGCAAGGGCGCAGGCACCCTGCAGACCCGTATGGAAGTCCCGGCATCCGTTTCCGACATCCTGACCGGCGTCATCCTTTTTGCAATGCTGGCCAGCGAGTTCTTTATCCAGTATAAGATCATTTTCCGCGGCCAGAAGAACCAGGAACCTTTGATGAATGAACCGAGCGTTCTGGCGGAGAAAGCGGAGAAGACTGCATTGACAGAAGCAGAAGCACATAAGACGGATGCAGACGGAAAGGAGGCAAGATCATGAATGCACTGGTTTTACTGATCTACAATGCCGTATTGAACGGCGCGCCTCTGATGTACGGCACCATGGGTGAAGTCCTGACCGAAAAGTCCGGCAACCTGAACCTCGGCGTCGAGGGTATGATGTATATGGGCGGCGCGATCGGTCTGGGCGCTGCGTTCTACTATGAAAAGGCTGCAGGCGCGGGCGCGTCCGGCGCGGCGGCAGTCCTGATCGCGCTGGTATTCGCTTTTCTTGCAGGCGCGTTCGGCGCGGCGATCTACAGCTGGATCACGATATCGCTTCGCGCGAACCAGAACGTTACCGGCCTTGCGCTTTCGATCTTCGGAACGGGCGTCGGCCAGTTTATCGGTGAGTATATGCGCGTGCGTGAGGGCGGTTATGTCGCAATCTCCAACGAACTCAAGCTGTTCTTCCAGAACAGCCCGTTCCCTGCGGCGCTTCGCTCGATTCCCATAGTCGGACAGCTTTTGTTCTCCTACAACATTTTCGTCTACATTGCCATCATTATCGCGGTGATTATGGCCTACTTCCTCAATAAGAGCCGTACGGGATTACACCTGCGTGCGGTAGGAGAGAGCCCGGCAACCGCGGACGCGGCCGGCATTGACATCGAAAAGTACAAGTACCTTGCGACGATCATCGGCGGCGGCATCAGCGCGATCGGCGGCATGGTCTACATCATGACGATCGCAGGATGTGTCTGGAACCATGACGGACTGGCAGGAGAAGGATGGCTCGCGGTAGCACTCGTCATTTTCTGTCTCTGGAAACCGATCGGTGCGATCTGGGGCGCGGCTCTGTTCGGCGCTCTCATGATCATGTACGTGCGCGTACAGATCCCGTTCGTGCCGGATCAGATCTACAAGATCCTCCCGTACGTCGTCACGGTCATCGTGCTCATCGCGGTATCGCTCCGCTCAAAGCGCGAAAACGAGCCGCCGGCATCGCTGGGACTTTCTTACTTCCGTGAGGACCGGTAAAAGAGAAGATTGGGTAGTAATATCCTAAAGGGAAGATAGCCATGCCGTAAGGGACAGATGGTTCAAAACAAAATATCATTGATGCAGCTGCAGGCCTGATTATAGAAAGGCCTGCAGTTTTTTGGTCTACGGAAAAGTTGTAAGAAAAATGATACTTTGTCCTGCCTTGATTTGCATATGGGGTTTGCGTTAATATAATAATAGTTTGTACTATCGATGAAACCGCATTTATCTCATATAGAAGGAGGAGCGCATATGCCCGTATTATTGATTCTTTTACTGCTCATCATCATTCTGTGCATCTCGCAGATCAAGATCGTGCCACAGGCGAATGCCTGGATCGTGGAGGCACTCGGCAAGTATCACGCGACCTGGGAGGCGGGCCTGCATCTGAAGGTGCCGTTTATTTACAGGATCGCAAAGAAGGTCTCCCTGAAAGAGCAGGTCGCGGACTTTGAGCCGCAGCCGGTTATTACCAAGGACAATGTCACCATGATGGTAGACTCCGTCGTGTTCTTCAGCATCTTTGATCCGAAGAGTTTTGCGTACGGCGTCGAACGCCCGATCGCCGCGATCGAGAATCTTTCCGCGACGACGCTCCGTAATATCGTCGGTTCCATGACGCTTGATGAGACACTGACCGGCCGTGACGAGATCAATGACAAGATCACCGCGATCCTGGATGAGGCAACGGATAAGTACGGCATCAAGGTGCACAGAGTCGAGGTCAAGAACATCGATCCTCCGCGTTCCATCAAGGAAGCCATGGAGAAGCAGATGAAGGCCGAGCGTGAGAAGCGTGAGGCGATCCTGACGGCGGAAGGTAAGAAGCAGTCCGCGATCACCATGGCGGAAGGTGAAAAAGAAGCCGCGATCCTCCGTGCGGATGCTGTCAAGGAACAGCGCATCCGTGAAGCACAGGGTGAAGCGGAAGCGTTGCTGGCAGTACAGAGAGCAAGAGCGGAAGGCATCCGCCTGATCAACGAGGCCATGCCGTCCGACGCGTATCTTAAGATCCGTTCCTTCGAGGCAGCGGAGAAGATGGCTGACGGTCAGTCCACAAAGATCATCGTGCCGTCAGATGTGGCCAACCTCGCAGGCACCCTGAACGCGCTCAAAGAATCTGCTTCCGACAAATAAGTTTTGTATGATCCGGGTTTATTGCCGCTGCTGATGCCGATGGATCGGCAGTTAACTGCAGGTGGATGCAGGAGGACGCATGGAGTCTTTTTTAATCGTCATTTTCATCATGTTTGTTACCTTTGCAATGCGCAAGGGTCGTTTTGACGCGCTTGATAAAGGCAGAAACGGACGACGGACGGTTTCCTCGGGTGAGCCGGCGTTTAAGCCGGACCGCAGGCTGACACGGGAGATCGATGACAGACGCACGAAGGAACGCAGGACCGCCGCGTCCGGTACCGCCGGACAGTTGGAGAATATGCGGGACGATTATGGCAACGGACAGGGTGGACAGACATCCTTTGCTGAATCCTACCGTGAAGATCCTGCACAGACTGCAGGTATGAAAGGACGCCGGAGTACGGTGCCCGCATCGGGCCGGAGTTCGATCCTCGAAGCGGATGATGAGCTGAACGAAATGCTGGCGGCGCGCAGAAACCGTATACAGAAAGCTGACAGCGCCGAAGGAGGCAGTCCCGATGAAGAAATGACCCTGTTGGATATGATGTTTGCTGGGCGCGCGAAAAAAGGAAGCGTCGTGAACCGGCCGGGCCAGGCGGCATGGAAACACCGCGCCGAAAAAGGTGCTTCGTCCGGCGGCTTAAGCGGAATTTTCGCCGGGTTCGAGGACCGCGGCAACGACTGGCTTGCTAAACAGATCCAGGAAGAAGAGCACGCTAAGCGCCGTATTATGAGCGATATGCTTTCCCTGAAGGTCGAGCACGAGCAGAAGCATGACGGGATCCATAAAAATGTAATCGGCCGCGGAAAGCGGCGTCAGATGTAATGCGTACAGCCGGTGCAGTGATGCGCCGGCTTTTTGTTCTCTTTTCTGCGCTTGACTCTGCCGCCTTTACCGTGTATGATGGTCGCTGTATGACCAAAAGAGTTTATTGAATGGTGAAAGGAAGCACATCACGGAGATGTGCAAAGGAAAACAAATTTATGGAAATGAATTTCGGAACGTACAGTAAGCCGCGCGATAAGGCTTACAAGACCTACAGCATGGAGCTGTGCGGCAGAACACTGTCCGTAGATATCGGCAGAGTTTCCGCGCAGGCAAGCGGCGCATGCCTGATGCACTACGGCGACACCACGATCCTGTCCACCGCTACTGCGTCCAAGGAGCCGAGAGAAGGAATCGATTTCTTCCCGCTTTCCGTTGACTATGAAGAGAAGATGTATGCCGTCGGCAAGATCCCGGGCGGCTTCAACAAGAGAGAGGGCAAGCCTTCGGAGCATGCGATCCTGACCAGCCGTGTCATCGACCGCCCGATGCGCCCGCTGTTCCCGAAGGACTACCGCAATGATGTCCTGTTAAACAACCTGGTTCTTTCGGTCGACCCGACCTGCCCGCCCGAGATGCTGGCAATGCTCGGTTCCTCCCTTGCGACCAGCATTTCAGATATCCCGTTTGACGGTCCGTGTGCCGCTACCATGGTCGGCCTCATTGACGGTCAGTTCGTATTCAACCCGACCCAGGATGAGAAGGTCAAGTCTGATCTTGCTCTGACCGTTGCTTCCACCAGGGAAAAGGTCATCATGATCGAAGCAGGCGCGAAAGAAGTCAGCGACGAGTTCATGATCGACGCGATCTACAAGGCACATGAGATCAACCAGCAGATCATCGCATGGATGGATCAGATCGTTGCCGAGGTCGGCAAGCCGAAGCACAGCTATGTTTCCTGCGCGATTCCGGAAGAGCTTTTCGCTGCGATCAAGGAAGAAGTTCCGCAGGAAGAGATGGAAGCAGCAGTATTCTGCGATGAGAAGCAGCTCAGAGATAAGAACATTGACGCGATCATGACCCGCCTGAAGGAGAAGTTCGCTGACAACGAAGAGTGGCTCGGACTTCTTGGCGAGGCTGTTTATCAGTACCAGAAGAAGACCGTCCGCAAGATGATCCTTAAGGACCACAAGCGTCCCGACGGACGTCAGATCTCCGAGATCCGTCCGCTGGCGGCTGAGATCGATACCGTACCGAGAGTTCACGGTTCCGGTATGTTCACCAGAGGCCAGACCCAGATCCTCAACATCTGCACCCTGGCACCGCTTTCCGACGCACAGAAGATCGACGGACTTGACGCTACCGTCACCTCCAAGAGATATATGCATAACTACAACTTCCCGTCATACTCTGTCGGCGAGACCAAGCCGTCCAGAGGACCGGGACGTCGTGAGATCGGTCACGGAGCACTGGCTGAGAAGGCCCTGATCCCGGTCCTTCCGAGCGAAGAGGAGTTCCCGTATGCGATCCGTACCGTATCCGAGACCTTAGAGTCCAACGGTTCTACCTCCCAGGCTTCTGTCTGCGCATCCTCCCTGTCCCTGATGGCAGCGGGTGTGCCGATCAAGGCACCGGTCGCGGGTATCAGCTGCGGACTGGTCACCGGTGAGACCGATGACGACTACATTGTCCTGACCGATATCCAGGGTCTCGAAGATTTCTTCGGCGACATGGACTTCAAGGTCGCAGGTACCCGCAAGGGCATCACTGCGATCCAGATGGATATCAAGATCCACGGCCTGACCCGCCCGATCGTTGAGGAAGCGATCGCCCGTACCCACGAGGCACGTCTGTACATCATGGACCAGATCATGGATCCGGTCATCAGCGAGCCGCGTCCGGAGCTGAGCCCGTACGCACCGAAGATCAGCTCGATCATGATCGATCCGGCGAAGATCGGCGATGTCGTCGGCAAGCAGGGCAAGACCATCAATAAGATCATCGAGGAGACCGGTGTCCAGATCGACATCGAGGACGACGGACATGTTTCCGTATGCGGCGTAGATCAGGAGATGATCGACCGCGCGATCGAGATCATCGAGAGCATTGTCACCGACATCGAGGTCGGCATGATCATGACCGGCAAGGTCTTCAATATTCTGAACTTCGGCGCGCAGGTAGAGCTCGGACCGAACAAGAAGGGACTCATCCATATCTCCAAGCTTGCTGACAGCCGTGTCGGCAAGGTCGAGGATGTGGTCAAGCTCGGCGATGAAGTCACTGTCAAGGTCATCAAGGTTGACGAGCGCGACGGCAAGATCGACCTTTCCATGCGTCCTTCAGACATCAACGGAACCTGGATCCCGAAGGATGATGAAGAAGAGCGCGGCAGCCGCAGTGATCGCGGCGGACGCGGCAGAGGCGACCGTGGCGGACGTGACCGCGGAAGAAACAGAAGATAAGCCGATAACAGGGTAAACTGAAACCATTCTGGGCATTCGCTGAAGCGATGCCCGCCGGTTGGTTCTCTATAGCCGGGATGGAATCCTGCAGTGGACAGCATTTCCATCCCATATTCTTCCATATTTTCATGATAGTAACCGCGAAATGGGATGGAATCAGAAATACACTTTGATTCTATCCCATTTTTTTGTTTATTTGGGATGGAGTTGACGATGATTTCCGAATCCATCCCAAAAATCGGCGTTTTCAGCCGGATTTATGGCATAGATGGGACGGATACAGCTGCAAATGTCGGCTTTCGTCCCACCGGGCTCGCGGGACTGATCTGCAGCGTGAGCTGGAGAAGAAAGTAAGGGTTTGTAATGAAGGTATGTTTTTTAAATGATTCGTTCCCGCCGGTCATCGACGGCGTGGTCAATGTCCTTTTAAATTACGCTGATTACATGCGTCGTGACTTCGGCGCTGAGGTGATCGTCGGTACGCCGGAGTATCCCGGCGCAGATTACAGTGCCTATGACTATCCGGTCGTGGCATATCCGAGCTTTGATACGGCGGATGTGACGAACGGATACAGGGCAGGCAATCCGTTTTCCGGAAAAGAGGTCGCGAAGCTGGCAGCGTTTCAGCCGGATATCATTCACAGCCACTGCCCGGCGTCGGCCACGATCATCGCGAGACTCCTCCGGGAGCAGACAGGCGCACCGATTATCTTTACCTACCATACCAAGTACGACATTGATATACGCCGTTATGTCAAAGTAAAGTCTGTTGCGGATGAAACGATCCATGCGATGGTCAGCAACATCGAGGCCTGCGACGAGATCTGGGTCGTGAGCCGGGGTGCCGGAGAAAGCCTGAAATCACTGGGATTTCAGGGCGATTACCGCGTCATGAATAACGGCGTTGACTTTGCGAAGGGCAGGGTCAGCGAGAAAGCGGTCGCGGAAGCGGTAAAGGGATATGATCTTCCGGAGGGTGTGCCTGTCTTCTTATATGTCGGACGGCTTATAACCTATAAGGGTCTGCCGCTGATCCTGGACGCACTGAAGATGCTCGATGAAAAGGGCCGGGATTTCCGTATGGTCTTTGTCGGCAAGGGTCCGGACAGGGAAATGCTGGAGGCACGCGCTGCGGAACTCGGACTTTCTGATAAATGTATTTTTACCGGCCCTGTTTATGACCGGGACACTTTACGCGCCTGGAATACGAGGGCTGATCTCTTCCTGTTCCCGTCGACTTTTGATACCAACGGCCTTGTGGTCAGGGAAGCAGCTGCCTGCGGGCTTGCGAGCGTCCTGATCCGGGATTCGTGCGCTGCGGAAGGTATTACTGACGGCAGAAACGGCTTTATCATTGATGAAACGCCAGAAGCGATGGCGGCACTGCTTGAGGGAGCGTGCGGAGACCTGCCGCATCTTCGGGAGGTCGGACAGCATGCGATGGACGAGATCTATCTCAGCTGGGAGACCTGCGTCGGCGCGGCATATGAACGTTACGGCGAAGTCCTCGAAGCAAAAGCCCGCGGCGAGTTTGCTATGCGGCGAAAGGACGCGACAGACTACCTCGTTTCGCTCACTGCCTTCGGCATGCAAGGGGCGGAACAGCTCCGGCAGATCGGTGAACACGAAGCGGAACAGTTTAAGCAGCGGCGCTTACAGGATCTGGAACGCCTGCGTGGTATCAGTGAAGACTGGGCGAACGACATGCGCCTTTATAAGGCCGGCATGATGGATAACTATTTCGACACGGACAGCGATATCGTGAGGCCTTTGGCTGCATTGTCAGAAAAGATGAAAGAGAGCTATGCAGCATCGAAAATGCGCAGAGATGAGCTTGCCGCGGCAGCACGGAAGTTCTATGATGAGCACGCGGCGGCTGTCAGACAGCACTATGAGGAAAGCGTCGAAGCAACACGGGAGCGTTACAAAGACCTGGGATTTTAAGCATATAACAGTTGGAGCAGCGGGTTGTGGAAAAAAAGAAACAGTTTGACTTCCGCGGGATGTCGTTTTACCAGATCTGGATCCGAAGCTTTTGCGACGGAAACGGGGACGGGATCGGTGACCTTACGGGCGTCTATAACAAACTGGATTATATTAAAGACCTCGGGGTGGACGGTATCTGGTTCAGCCCGATCTTTCCGTCGCCCAATGCTGACTACGGCTATGATATCTCGGATTATAAGGATATCCATCCGGACTACGGAACGCTGGAGGATTTCCGTCGCGTTCTTGATAAGGCCCATAAGCTTGGACTGAAGGTGCTCCTGGACCTCGTGATCAACCACACATCCGACGAGCATCCATGGTTTAAAGAAAGCTGCAAGGGAAAGGATAACCCTTACAGCGATTATTACATCTGGCGCGACCCGATCTTTAAAGGAGAGAGGCGGCTTCCGCCCAACAACTGGTTCAGCCAGTTCGAAGGCCTTGCGTGGGAGTATAACGAGAACCGCGGCCAGTATTATCTGCATGTTTTCGCAAGAAAGCAGCCGGACCTCAACATGGATAACCCGAAGGTCCGTGAGGAAGTAAAGAGCATCATGCGCTTCTGGCTCGATATGGGCGTGGATGGTTTCCGTGAAGACGTCATTACGTATATCTCCAAGGATAAGCGTCTTCCGGACGGGATCCCATTTATCCCCGCGATCAACGGCCTGAAGTTTTATAACGAGGGACCGAACCTGCACAACTTCCTTTCGGAATTCCGCGCGGTCGCGCTCGAGTACGGCGCGGTCCAGATCGGCGAGGCGCCCAATACATCCGTGAGCGGCGCGTTAAAATACATCGCCGGGCCTGACCGGGTCCTGGATATGATGATCCAGTTCGATACGATGATGGCTGACTGCTTCATGGCGGACTATATCCATCTGCCGTTTTCTCTAAGGCGCCTCAAAAGGGCGTTCACCCGCTGGCAGTACGGTCTCGGAGAAAATGCCTGGAACGCGCTCTATCTCGAAAACCACGATCATCCTCGGGTCTTAAGC
This sequence comes from Lachnospiraceae bacterium, assembly GCA_017455005.1. GTDB lineage: Bacteria > Bacillota > Clostridia > Lachnospirales > Lachnospiraceae > Avilachnospira. Next base: position 14,622 of record JAFTBX010000039.1, read on the forward strand.
CGTTACGGAAGCGAAGACTACCGGAGAGCGTCAGGCTCGATGCTTGCCGCATGCTTTATCCTGCAGCGCGGTACGCCCTTCATCTATCAGGGGCAGGAACTCGGGATGACCAACATTGCCCTGGATTCGATCGACAAGTATAACGATGTGGTCTCGGTTTACGCCTATCATCATTTCCATACACATGAACCGGTCGAAAAGAGGCTAAGGCGTATTCATATCTCGAGCAGGGATTCGGCAAGGACGCCGATGCAGTGGAGTGACGCTGAAAATGCCGGCTTTTCCGAACATGAACCTTGGTTTTATGTAAACCCAAATTATAAAACGGTCAATGCTGAAGCCGAGGATAAGGATCCGGAGAGCATCCTGAACTTCTACCGGAAATGCCTTCAGCTTAGGAAGTCTTCGGAGACTCTCTTAAAGGGAAGCTACCGGGAGTACCGGCGCTTCAGCCGGCACATCTATATGTACGAACGGGCGTACGAGGGTGAGAAGATCCTTGTGATCTGCTCGTTTTCGAAAAAGGAAATCGGCTGCCGTATCCCGAGGGCCTTTTATAAAGGATCGGGCAAAACGAGGGAGGCGTCTCCGGCGGCGGAGGTGATCCTTGATAATTGCAGTGTCGCGGGAATGGATGAGGATGACATCGACTGCACGAAGAAGTTACGCCTGATGCCCTATGAGGTGATGGTGCTCCGCCGGAAGAAGGAATGTTGAATGCGGGAGGTCGCTGCAGACCCGACTTACCGATATGATAC
>JAFTBX010000040.1 GCA_017455005.1 Lachnospiraceae bacterium
GATAAGGAAAAATACAGCAACGCCCCGGCAGATGGTGAAGATAGTGCTTTACGCAGCCATGAACCGTCTTTATTCTTCCAGGGACATCGAGACCGCCTGCAGGCGGGATATCAACTTCATGTTCCTTCTTGAAGGTTCTCCTGCGCCCGATCATGCCACGATCGCGCGCTTCAAATATCTTCATTTTCCCGAAGTAGCGGAAAAGTATCTCGCAGCCATGTCTCAATGGCTTTATCTTAGCGGGGAGATATCCGGAAAGGACATCTTCATAGACGGGACGAAGATCGAATCGTGTGCCAACAGATACACTTTTGTATGGAAGAGGGCCGTTACGAAGAACCAGGCGAAACTGATGGAAAAGGCTGTAACGCTGGTAGAGCAGTGTGAAGAGGCCTACGGCATCCGGATCGTCCATGACGGCAACGTCAGCCTGCACAGGCTCAAAAAGCTCAGGAAGAAGCTGTATAAACTCAAGGAGGAAGAAGGGATCACCTTCGTCCATGGGATCGGAAGGCGGAAGCCACAGCTGCAGAAGGATGTCGAAGTGCTCGAATCATACATTGAGAAACTGAAGGAATACACGAACCACATCCACATATGTGGGGACCGCAACAGCTATTCCAAGACCGACCCTGATGCCACTTTCATGCGGATGAAGGAAGACCACATGCTGAACGGCCAGCTCAAACCCGCTTATAACCTCCAGCACGGGGTCGACTCGGAATTCATCGTCTGGCTCACCATCAGCCAGAAAACGACAGACACAAACACGCTGATCCCATTCATCAAAAGCATGGAGGAACGCCTGGGATTCAGGTATACGAACATCGTCGCTGATGCCGGCTATGAAAGCGAAGAAAACTATGTCTATCTGGAGGCAAACGGCCAGGTGGCGTTCATCAAACCAAACAATTACGAGATATCCAGGACCAGGAAATATAAAAAGGATATCGGGCGTCCGGAAAACATGACATATGAGCCGGAGAAGGATGCCTATACCTGCATAAACGGCCGGGAGCTGACTGCCACAGGCACCCGGAATTATAAGACAGCCAGCGGTTATGTCAGGAAAGCGACGATATATGAATGTGAAGACTGCAGCGGATGTTCATACAAGAGTTCCTGCATCAAAGGCAACAACTGCCACACCCCGATGGAGCAGCGGAATAAACATCTGGAAGTGGCCAGGACCATGATGGAACACCGGGAGCGGTGTATGGAGCGCATCACCAGTGAGGAAGGGTGCATGCTCAGGATGAACCGGAGCATACAGGCAGAAGGATCTTTCAGTGAAACGAAGGAAGGCATGGGGTTCCGCAGGTATTTAAGCCGTGGGAAAAAGAATGTCCTTGCCGAAAGCATCCTCGTTGCCATGGCAAGGAACATCAACAAGCTGCATGCGAAGATCCAGTCCGGAAGGAACGGCCAGCATCTTTACAGCCTGCAAAGCGCCTGAAATTTTAAACTTTCAAAAATGATCTGTACTGACCGGATCCGGGGAGTGCCCGGATCTGGTTATAGTCTCTCTTTTTCTGATTTATCAGCTTTTTGTTATAATTGTCTCTGAGAAATCAGCAAAAATGCCCATGGAAAAAGGGCCGCGCCCTACAGATCGAAATCTATAGTGCGACGGCCCCCTTTATAATATTGTTTGAGGCGTTTAAGAGAAGCCTTGCCTGGCGCCCATAAAGGACGACGGCCCATTCGTTAATAAATCAAGCAAGATACGCCCATTCGGATTCCGCACCTTAAGGTGCTTCATCCTCATGACCGCATCAAGATGATAAGCCCAATAAAAAATGCAGGTCCGAGCAAGCTCAACCTGCATTTTCCATTGTTCTTATCTTGCTTGATTTAAACGCCCATCTGTTTAGCGACTTCTTCTGCGAAGTTCTCCTGCTTCTTCTCCAGGCCCTCGCCGGTCTCCCATCTGATGAACTGAGCGATCTCGATCTTTGCGCCGTTTGCCTTTGCTACGGATGCAACATAGTCCTTGACGCTCTGCTTGCCGTCTTCTGCTCTGACGTAGATCTGATCCATAAGGCAGATCTCCTTGAGCTCCTTCTTCGTACGGCCTGCGATCATGCCCTCGATAACCTTCTCCGGCTTCTGGGACTCCTTCGGATCGTTCATGATCTGAGCCTTGAGGATCTCCTTCTCTCTTGCAATGTAGTCAGCGCTGACTTCCTTGTCAGAGATGTAGAGCGGCTTCAGAGCTGCGATCTGCATGCAGACGTTCTGTGCCATTTCCTTGATTGCGTCGTTAACTACGTCGGTAGCTACGCCAAGCATAACGCCGATCTTTCCGCCGCCATGGATGTAGGACTCTACGAAACCGTCGTCCTGTCTCATGGTTGCGAATCTTCTGATGTGCATGTTCTCGCCGATGACGGAGATCATGGAGCTCAGCTTCTCGTTAACGGTAAGGGTGGTGTCAAGTGCCCACGGCTCAGCCAGGAATGCGTCGATGTCGGTAGCCTTGGTGTCAAGTGCCTGTGCAGCAACTTCTGCTACGTAGGAGGTGAACTTCTCGTTCTTTGCGACGAAGTCGGTCTCTGCGTTGACCTCTACGATAACGCCCTTCTTAGCACAATCTGTCTTCTTGATGCATACGATGCCTTCTGCAGCGATTCTGCCGGCCTTCTTCTGAGCGCCTGCAAGGCCCTTCTCACGAAGGAAATCTACTGCCTTATCCATGTCGCCGTCGGTTGCTGTAAGAGCCTTCTTGCAGTCCATCATGCCGGCGCCGGTCATCTCTCTGAGCTCTTTTACCAGAGCAGCGGTAACTGTTGCCATGTCCTTATCCTCCTTATGTGATAATGTCGCGCTTCGCAGGCTTTGATGCAGGCCTGCGGAGCACTTTCAGATATATCTCGAATTATTCTGCTGCGATCTCTTCCATATCGGTCGGAGCCGCTGCCTTAGCTGCCATCTCTTCCTCTACGGTCGGAGCTGCTGCTTCCTCAACGTAAGCTTCGTCGCCCTGCTTTGCCTCGATGACTGCGTCTGCCATCTTGCTGACGATCAGCTTGACAGCGCGGATAGCGTCATCATTGCCCGGGATAACATAATCAAGCTCTTCCGGATCGCAGTTGGTGTCGCACATACCGATCAGGGTGATGCCAAGGCTTCTTGCTTCCTGTACGCAGATCTTCTCCTTCTTCGGGTCGATAACGAAGATAACGCTCGGAAGCTCCTTCATCTCAACGATACCGCCAAGGTTCTTCTCCAGCTTCTCCTGCTCCTTCTTGATACCGATAACTTCCTTCTTCGGAAGAACATCGAAGGTGCCGTCCTCTGCCATGCGGCGGATCGCCTTCAGGCGCTCGATACGGGACTTGATGGTCTTGAAGTTGGTGAGCATGCCGCCCAGCCATCTCTCGTTGACATAGAACTCGCCGCAGCGAAGAGCCTCAGCTGCTACTGCATCCTGAGCCTGCTTCTTGGTGCCGACGAAAAGAACGCTGCCGCCGTCGGCAACGATCTCGTTGAGTGCCTTGTAAGCCTCGTCAACCTTTACGACTGTCTTCTGGAGATCGATGATGTGGATACCGTTACGCTCGGTATAGATGTACGGAGCCATCTTAGGATTCCATCTCCTGGTCTGATGGCCGAAGTGAACACCAGCTTCGAGAAGCTGCTTCATAGAAATAACGCTCATTTGATTTTCCTCCTGGTTTTAAGCGTCTGCCGGTTCTGACGGTGAAACCTCTTCAAGGCACCATCCCGTCCCTCTAAACCGGCATGTTTAGTGGTTACCGTCTGCGGCCTCCGCGGAAAGACTGCCTTTCCTCCGGATATCCGGCGCATAAGCGCAGAAAATCCCTATGGATATCTCCACAGACCGATATACTATAACATAAAACCACACGCTGTGCAAGCACAAATATGCAAATCAGCGTGTGGCTTTTATTCATGTCACGTTTGGCTTTTATTCATATCATATGAAAGCTTTAAATGCTCCATATTTCCGCGGCGACAACGCATCCGCCTGCGGATATGGCGAGATCGACCGATGTGATCTCGTCTCCTTCAAGAAGCAGTGCTTCCTTTCCGATCAGCTGCTCGATCGACTCCGGGAAACGGATCGCGGCGCTTCCCGCCGCGCAGTAAAGCATCAGCATCATGCTCTGCGGATCCGGCACAAAGTGCTGCGGCGCGGGATCTATAGCATTTGGCATAAGCACGGTGATCTGCCCGTCGCACTGCCCTTTTCTGAGCATCAGGTTAAAGTCCGTACACCGCCCTATAGAGTGCGTATGCCATGCGCCGTCAAAGCCGTCGACATCACCGGGGTTCAGTTCAATCGGCTCACCGCCGTTATGTGTCAGCATCATCACACCGTCGAGCGGCGTGATCAGCCGGTCATAGTCCGGAAGCTCCGTAAAGTCCGACTCATCCAGATCCACAGTCGCGGAACTGAGCCTCCAGAGAAAGTCCCTGTCCGCATAGACCGCGCCATCCGGCGCGATCGCCAGCTCCGTCGTCTTCCCGCCGGACCAGGTACTTACTTTATAATCATTTTCGTTCAAATGCTTCATATTTATCCTTCGCACATCTTCAGCAGCTTCTGATAACACTCCTCCGCGAGCGGCAGCGCATGCGCCAAAAGCGCTTCGCCCTTTGCCCTCGCTTCTTTGGTAAATGCCTCATCCTTGATCGAGCTGATATTGATGAGGACGTTTAGCCACGCACCCTGGATACCGGCGGTCAGTGACAGGAACGATACGCCGAGGTCACTCGCGCTCGTTTCGTTGAAGCGGCCGAGTAGTGACGAAGCCAGTGTCACCGTCTCATCGCAGAGCTCCATCATCTCAAGCGGCGTACGGGTGCAGCCCTTTAATCCTTCCTGGATCGCGGCGGAACGGGCAGCCTTCTCGTCTTCCGTTTCCTTCGGCATGCCGAAAGCGTCGCTGACGTCGATGAACGCATCCGTATCCCGATCCATAACATCGAGAAGCCTTTCCTGCAGGTCAACTGCCTTTTTCTGAACCTCCGCGGCATGCTCCGCATACTCCGCGTATTTCTTTCTGCCCTGCGTAAGGCCCGCGACCATGGCTGCCAGCGCAGCACCGATCGCGCCGTAAAGTGCCGCGACCGACCCGCCACCCGGCGCCGGGGCGTCTGACGCTACAAGATCCGTAAACTCATTGATTCTGAGTTCATCCAGTTTCATACGGCTTACTCTCCTTCTTCTGTTCCGCCTGCGGCCATGTCGATGACGTGATACTCCATCACCTGGTTGCGGTAGTCGAAGTTCTCAAGCTTCAGATAGAACTCTGCGCAGTCGAGAAGCGCCTTGGCGGGCGCCAGGCCTACGAGCTCGCTTCCGATGATATGCGTACCATAACGCTCCGCGAGTGCCTTGATCATCTCATAGACGACCGGCAGGCTCGTTACTTCATAGTTTACCATGTTCATGGATACCTGGGCAATGCCGCGGTCCTCCAGCATGAAGCCCATCGCCTTGCACGCAGCGAACCCGCCGGACGAAGCGCGGATGACCTTCGCGATGTTTTTCGCGATCTGTACATCCGAGGTCGCGAGGTTTACGTTAAACGCAACCAGGGGCGGACGCGCGCCGATCGCGGTGATTCCCGCGGTCGGATGGATCTTCCGCTCGCCGAAGTCCGGCGCCCAGTCAGGCTCCAGAAGCTTAGCCGGCATTCCCTCAAACTGGCCTTTGCGGCAGTTCGCGAGGTTCTTCCGCTCCGGTCTTGTCGCGGAGTCTTCATATAAGAAGGACGGGATCTGAAGTTCCTCCCAGATTCGCTTTCCGAGGCGCTTGCTCATCTCCACGCACTCTTCCACGGTCACGTCCATGGTCGGTACAAAGGGAATGACGTCGGTTGCGCCCATGCGGCTGTGCTCGCCGGTATGCTTGTTCATATCGATCAGCTCCGCCGCGCGTTTTGTGAGGCGGAACGCCACTTCCTCGATTGCTTCCGGGCTTCCCAGCAGCGTAAAGACACTGCGGTTATGGTTACCGTCCGTCTGCGCGTCGAAAAGTACGCATCCGGGGACGCTTTTGGCAGTCTCTACAAGCGCATTAAATCCCGCTTCGTCGCGCTCACGGCTGAGACTGAAATTAGGTATACACTCTACGAGTTTTGCCATATTTTCTATTCCTTCCTTAAATCAACCTGTAAAATCCTTTAAATTAACCTGTAAATCCCTTCACAAAGAACTTGATGAACGCGATCGTCTGGGGCTGGTAAATGATGTCTACCAGGAACGCGCCGACGATCGGCACGATCATGAATGCCTTACGGGACATGCCGTACTTGTCCTTGACCGCGGTCATGTTGACGATCGCGGACGGAGTCGCGCCAAGTCCGTGGCCCAAAAGGCCTGCGCACATGACGGCCGCGTCGTAGTTGCTGCCGAGGATGCGGAAGACCACAAAGTAGCTGAGCAGGACGAGCACGATCACCTGGACGACCACGATCAGCAGGACCGGTCCGATGAGGTCAAGGAGCTGATAGAGGTTCAGGCTCATGAGCGCGATGGACAGATACAGATTCAGCATAACGTCGCCGATGCCGTCGACCAGGCCGAAGTCAAAGTTGTACCACTGGAACTTCTCGTTTAAGTTACGGACGATCATCGCAATGAACATGGCGCCGACGTAGGTCGGGAAGCTCATGCCGATCAGTTTTCCGATCCATCCGGAAACCTGGGCGCCGACTGCCATGCAGACAAGGATCGCAACCACGTTCTTGATAACATCAAGGGAGCTCAGCTTCTCGCCGTGGCGTGCATTGATATCTTCTACTGTCGTATCAAGGGTCTCGCTCTCATCCGGACGCAGGTTGTTCTTTTCAATCAGGAGTCTCGCCACCGGACCGCCGACCAGAACGCCGAATATCAGGCCGAAGGTCGCTGCCGCTGCGCCGACGGTGATGCCTGCGGGATAGCCCATTTCCACAAATGTCGAGCCGTAGGAACCTGCCGCGCCGTGGCCGCCGATCATGGAGATCGCGCCTGCAAGGAGCGCATACGGATACTCAAGTCCGGTCACAGCCGCAAGGCCTACGCTTATGAAGTTCTGAATGATCGAAACTGCCGCAGCGATCAGCCAGTAGATTACGAGCAGCATGCCGCCTTTCTTTAAGAGCTGTACGGATGCTCCGAGACCGACGGTCGTGAAGAACGCAACCATGAACGGGCTCTGGAAGGTCGTATCAAAGTTGAATTTGAACGCACCGGACTGGTGTCCCGCAAATGTAATGAACATGAACAGGAAGCCGCCGATGACCGGCGCAGGGATGCAGTATTTGGTAAGAGCAGGTACCTTCTTTTTGATCCAGAAGCCGATCAGCAGGAGTACGCCCGCGAGGGCCGTCGTCATTGTCAGGTCACAGTTGATGTTCAGGATGCCGTCAATTGTTTCAAATCCCATAAATTACCTCCTTCTCATTCGTACAGCTGCCCGGGGCCGGCAGCATTGACATGTTGTTTATCTCCTCTTCGATTTCATAACTTGTTTGTGTGTCCGGAGTACAGGACTGCTTTATCTGCCTCATAGCCTCAGTCCTTCGGCCGCATGTAGAAGCGTCCCTGTAGCTCCGTCGTATGGATGGAATTGACAAAGGCCTTCGGATCGATCTCCCGTGCCGCCTTGATCGCTTTTTTCGCATCGCTGCCGCCGACGACGGAGTAGACGACCTTCAGATGCCCGTGCTCGTGCGAGCCTTCCGCGTCCATGATCGTCGCGCCGTGATGGCAGATCCGATGGATCTCGTCCGAGATTTCCTGCGCCTTATTCGTCACGATGATCAGCGTCTGCTGCTGGTAGTCGCGGTAGAGCGTATGTACAGTCTGCGTGGACACGAACTGGAAAATGATCGAATAAAGCGCCTTGTCCCAGCCGAAGAAAATGCCGGCGGTCGAAAGGATGATGACGTTAAGCCCCAGGATCAGGTTCCAGGTCTCCACGCCCTTCTTCTGCGATAGATAGATGGCAATGAAGTCGGTTCCGCCGGTGGTCGCGTCTGCCCTCAGGCAAAGGCTCACGACAGTGCCGTTGATGAGCCCTCCGAAGATGGCGATCAGCAGTGTGTCATAGGTTATGACTTTGGCGGGGATCAGGTCAACCAGAAAACCGTTGACCAGGATCATCATAAGCGAAAGCAGGGTGAAGCGTTTGCCGATATAGCGAAAGCCGATGTAGACCGGCACGGCATTGAGGGCAATGTTGACCGGGGTGTAGGGGATCTCAAACCCCAGGTATTTCTGCGAAAGGCGCTGGATCAGGACCGTGAGTCCGGTCGCGCCGCCGGGATAAAGACCGCCGGTCCGGACGAAGGTCTTGATGTTGACCGCCATCAATGCGGAAGCCAGAAGGACAAGCATGACGCGTTTCAGATCTCTGGGCAGTAATTCCTGTTTTTGCCGACTCATACTTCCCTCCCGAGCGATATCCGCAGTATTTGAAACACGGCGCATCCGTACAAAGCCTAAAAAGCAGATGTTTCGGATTGTGCCGTATACCGTGATACATGTGTTTCATTATTAATCATTATAACAGACAGGTGGTTTATTGAGAAGTTGAATCACCTTGTTATTGATATTTACAATAACTTAATTGAGGAAATAAAAGACACGGCCATAGTGACCGTGTCCATGTATATTTCCGAATTGATATTTACTGCCAGCTTTCTTCTGCCTCAGGTACCGAAAACGAATGCCCTCCTGTTACTCGACCTTCACGGTCTTCATATACCGGACCGCCCGCTTCTGGTTGGGATCGCCGAAGACGATGAGCTGCGCGCCCTGTCCGCCTTCGATCCCTTCGAGCACTTCCCCGTCCGCGGTCAGCGCCACGTATACTTTGCCGGCTTCGAGTATTTCCGACCCGGTCAGTTCCGCCGAGTAGTTGTCCTCGCTCGTAACGGTAATGCTGCTGCCTTCCGCAACACTGATGCCTGCCTTTGCAAGGACCGCGGAAAGCTCCTCTCCCTCATAGCTGTGGTGCTTGGTCTCGCCTTTACCGTTTACGAGGTCTCCTTCAAACGCCGACTTTTCAATATCTTCCCACGAAACGGTCGTTTCCTTCCCGCCGCTTATGATGTTCAGTCCGTCTGCCTTTGCCTTTCCGGCACTGCGGTTCGCGATGCCGAGTGCAACAACGATGCATACTAAAACAGCGATGACCGCTGCAATGATCTTCTTTGACATTTCCAGATCCTCCACATACTTAATGCCTTACATATTCTGTACTGATCATACTGCCAATGCCGGCCGTCCCGGCAGCATTGACAGCATTTCCCGAATGCTGCTGCATTTCGCGGCAAAGTACAGGCTTTAAACGCTTCGCAAGGGTATACCCCAGGCACCCGCAGAGTGCGCCGCTTAAAAGCGCCACACTTAAGTACAGCGCAAGCACCGGCCCCCTCAATCCGAACACGATCAGGTTCGCCGTAAAGCCCGCAGCTGCGGCAGAAAGCATGTTGGCGGCCACCATAGTGGCTGCGTTATGGAGTTTCATCTTTCGGGAGATAAAAAAGATACAGTCGATCACGATCCCCGGTACGATATAACCGATCGGCGAAAGCGCGCCCATGCTGCCGGTCATGCCGAGCGCAAACGCCAGCACGCTCTGTACAGCGCCCATGAGCGCAGCACAACCAAACTGCGGGACGAGTGCCGCCGCCACGATCAGAAACATCAGGGAAAAACTGGTACCGATCCCGCCCGGGATCCGTAAGAAATCCGTGATAATGTTGGCTGCGGGGGCGATCAGACGTTTGGAAAACAGCCCCAGATCGCAGCACAACGCAAGAAAAATAAGGTTGCGAAGTCTGTCCTTCTTCATGATGCACTCCTTTTCAAAACGGAAGGTACAGGCGTTTCCCCCTGTGCCCCGGTAAGGAAGCCATGACGCTGAATAGGCGTTTTAGGCCTCCATACTCGAAGTGTAGAAACGATATATTATAATATTATGTCATGATCACATTCCCGTCAATACGGCAATCTGTCACATTTGCATCATTCTGTGACAGATCTCCGTTCAACGTTCCAGTGCCTTACCTGAGGAAGCAATTCTTCATAGATCGCATCACGATTTTCCGCGGTCAGCATGTATACTTCCGCGTTCGGATGCTTCCGGACCTTATCCAGAAACTCCGCGCCAAGCTCCGTGTCCTTCACGGTCGCGAGCACCGGGATATCCCCGTCGAGCGCCCGGAGGATCGCATCGCAGAAGTCATCCGCACCGATCTCCATGAACCCGATCTCGTCCATGACAATGACGCCGCCCGGCTTAGCCCGCTTGATGAATTTCACACCCAGAGTCTCAAATGCGTCCCGGTTCAGATTCAGGACTTTCATCCTGCAGTCGCCGACATGGTTGGCATCGGACATCTGCCCGTCTACGTGCCCCGCAGGGTAGATATAGATATGGCGTGTCCCGTCAGGATCCGTCACGGTCGTATTGGTCTGATAGCCGTAGACAGGAACTGCGAGTTCCTCCATCAGACGGTTTACCATCGTAGTCTTCCCGACGTGCCGGCGACCGCACAGGATGATGTGTTTCTTCATCTTCTGTTCCCTTCTGTCCGAAAACCAAAACTTAGTAACCGAAGACCTCGGTGGCCTTTTTCATGTTGTCAATGATGCCGACCCCGAACGGACAGCGGCTCTCGCAGCTGCCGCAGGCGATGCACTCCCCCGCGTGATGCGGAAGTACCTTATAGTGCTCTCTCACGGTCTCCGGGATAAGGTCGCGGTTCACCTTGAGCGTTCCGTCGGCACTGTCAGCATTGACAGCAGCACCCTGCGCTACTGCCAGATTGAGGAACTTCGTCACATCCGCGACGCTGATCCCCATGGGACATGGCGCGCAGTGGCTGCAGTACATGCAGTGACCCTGCCAGCTGATCTTAGGCATTGCGGCAAAGGCC
>JAFTBX010000041.1 GCA_017455005.1 Lachnospiraceae bacterium
TCTCCGCTATTGTCAAAAACCGCGAGCCAGGTGCCGAGGCCGTCTTCGGTCCTGCGGATAAAGCGCGTATTGCACTGATGCTTGTTGAGCTTTTCGATAACGTCGGTGCTGATGCCGCTATGATCAACAACACTGACCAGTGTGGGCCGAAGTTCAATGTTGGCAATATCCTCGGCAATGTTGCGGCAGACGCCGCCGTGGACCTGGACGACCCGGCCGGAATTTCTTCCTGCGGGAATATACTGTGACAATGGATACCCCTTGATATCTACAAATGTAGCGCCGATCACGACGATCCCGTTTTTCATTCGCAAACTCCTTTGCACATACTAACAATTCTACAACTCAGTATACATTGCGTGCATATTAATTCCAAGTTGTTTTTGGCGCTCCATTGTTCCATTCCATGACATGTTTTTGAAATTCATACAAAGAATCGTCTTATGTTGCCCGTTTTCGCACAGGAACTATGCTATAATATATCTGCCGACATAAATGCCGGTTTATAAGTATGTCCTAAGCGGCTCAGACCGCCTTAAACTGATACTGGAGGTATCCGAATGAATTCAGAAGAAAAGATTCGTCTGCAGAATTTCGCCATCGACATCCGAGAAAAGATCATTTACCAGATGAGTTCCCTCGGCAGCGGCCATCTCGGCGGAAACCTGTCGATCGCTGACATTGTCGCGGTCCTGTATGGGTCAGAGATGAAGTATGATCCCGCAGATCCGAAGAGCGAGGAACGCGACATCCTGGTCTGCTCCAAGGGTCACGCCGGTCCCTGTCTCTACTCCGCTCTCGCGCTCAAGGGTTTCTTCCCTATGGAGAGACTGGATACGCTGAACAGAGGCGGCACCGATCTTCCGAGCCACTGTGACCGTCTGCATGTACCGGGCATCGAGATGACGACCGGTTCTCTCGGACAGGGATTTTCCGCTGCATGCGGCATGGCGCTCGCGTCCAAACTGGATGGCAATCCGCGTACCGTATACTGTATCATCGGCGACGGTGAGTCACAGGAAGGCCAGATCTGGGAGGCTGTCCTCTTCGCAAAGCACCAGGAGCTTGATAATCTGATCCTGTTTGTTGATTACAACAAGGCGCAGCTGGACGGACTTACGAAAGATATATGCGACATGGGTGACTATGTAGATAAGTTCCATGCGTTTGGCTGGCACACTGCGGAGATCGACGGACATGACGTCGTCGCGATCAAGACTGCCATCGATGCTGCCAAGGCCGATAAGACAGGCCGTCCCCATGTGATCGTTTGCAATACCATCAAGGGATACGGCGTTTCCTTTACGAAGCCGGATTCCTGCCACCATGTTACCTTTACGCCGGAGCTTACCGAGCAGTGCATGCGCGAACTCGAAGCTTCCAGACCGACAGCATAAAAAGGAGGATCCATCATGTCATATAAGATTCTGGAGAATAAAACAACTGCGGATGTGACCATGACCTCCGTGTACGTAAAGTGTCTTAAGGCTCTGATGGCCGAAAACCCTGCCATCACGCAGATTGAGTCCGACCTCGGCAACTCGCTGCTCGGCGGTGCTGCGATCAAAGAGATCAAGGCAGAGTTCCCGAAGCAGTTTGTCGACTGCGGCATCCAGGAAGCCAATATGATCGGCGTTGCCTGCGGCATGTCCCTTACAGGACGCATCCCGTTTGCCCATTCCTTTGCAGCATTTGTATCCCGCCGCGCTACCGACCAGGCTTTCATCAGCGGCGCCTATGCAGGATCCAATGTCCGCATCGTCGGAACGGATCCCGGCGTATCCGCACAGCTGAACGGCGGCACGCATATGCCGTTTGAAGATGTTGCGATCTTCCGGGCATTCCCGAATATGACCGTTATCGAGCCGTCCGATCCCGTGATGCTCGAGGACCTGATGGGCAAGCTTGCCGCAAACTACGGCATGTACTATCTCCGTCTCTTCCGTAAGAACGCACTGAAGATCTATGAAGAAGGCTCTACTTTCGAGATCGGCAAGGCCAATCTCTTACGTGAAGGCAAGGATCTCACGATCATTACGGCCGGCGCTGTCATGATGCCGGAAGTACTGAAGGCAGCCGATGATCTGGCAGCAGAAGGTATTGAAACAAGGATCCTTGACATGTTCACGATCAAACCGATCGATGCTGACGCGATCCTTGCGGCAGCTGCGGTGACCGGTGCTATCGTGACTGCGGAGAATCATAACGTCATCAATGGTCTCGGTTCCGCTGTCACCGACGTCCTCATGACGAAGGGTGACCGTTTTGTCCCTGTCGAGATGATCGGTGTACAGGATAAGTTCGGTCAGGTAGGACCGCTTGCCTATCTGAAGGAAGCTTATCATCTGACTGCTGCGGATATTGTGGAAGCCGCAAAGAAAGCAGTCGCAAGAAAGCACTGATAATCAGCGAAAGCACAAAAATATCCTCCTGAGACAAACCCTCCCGCTCGCATTTTTTCATTCCGGAAAACACCGAAGCAAAATGCGATCTGCGGGCCGAAGGTCTCAGGAGGATTATTTTTGCTTAAATCAGCTTTTATTCTTTATCCCCACCAGTCTGCGTACTCATAGTCTTCCGGTTCGATCCAGCTGGTTACTTCACCGCCGGTCATATCTCGGATGACGTATTTTCCGGTTTCATAATTGTTGATGATCACGAAATACCGGTCAGAAAGACGTATACTCTCCTCTTCCCTGCCAATCAGTGTGTAGACGACTTCGCCTTTTTCGTTAATGACATACTGGCCTGCGTCGTCATAATAATAGCCCCTTTCTTCATCGTAACCGCTGTCATAGAGATGCACGACATGCCACAGGTACGGAAGTTCGTCTTCACTCGTATTGTCCGACTGATCCGGAAAAGCATAGCCGTCAGTGGCTTTGGCGAACACTTCGCCGTTTACCTCAAGGAAAGTCTCTTCGCCGTCGCCGAATGACGAGATGAAGCGCGTATTGCCGCCGAACTGATAGATCGCGATATTGCCGTCCTCTGAATATTTGGGATCAGTATGAACCTGCCGGAGCGTATTGCCGATGAGCGCCCTGAGGCCGTCCCATCCGCGGTACTTCATGGTGCGTACTTTATTTCCGTTCTCATCAAAAAGGTCCACTTCGGATTCTATATCATCGCCGATATAATTGCCTTCTTCATCATAGGCCTCCTGCCAGATGCCGAGATAAAAGAGCGCATGGTCTCCGTCAGGACACTCTGTGTAACAGAAGTCATATACAGGCTCTGCAGCCCAGTCCCCAAGGTCCACGTCATAAAGTCCGATCTTTATGTTGCTGTAGTACTCTTCTCCATTGTTTTCTTTGCCGGGATCGGTATTGTACAGAGGTTTGCTTGCAGGAAATACGGAGCCCCGGATCAGGGCGAACTCATCATTATCCCTGATGCGGATACTGTCCTCACGCCCCAGATACTGCATATCTGTATCAAGAAATACAACGCCGGCATTGCCGTCATAGACCTTT
Organism: Lachnospiraceae bacterium; assembly: GCA_017455005.1. GTDB lineage: Bacteria > Bacillota > Clostridia > Lachnospirales > Lachnospiraceae > Avilachnospira. Next base: position 3,477 of record JAFTBX010000041.1, read on the forward strand.
CCGTTCACAGCAAGCCTGTGCGTGTTTTCTTCGAGTCCGCCTCCGTTGATGGAGACCTTTGCCTTTAAACCGTCCGGAAGGGATTTAGAGCCCTTTACGGAGCTTACATAGCCCATTTCATCCACGAGCGACTGTCCGTCATCAGTCGTCAGCCAGTCAAACAGCTCATGCGCGCGGGAATTCCCCGGCTCATCCTTGCGGATCGCCACATAGAAGGGGTTGGTGTATTTGTATTCGCCGCTGCGGATCGTATCATTTGAAGGCATGACGCCGTCTACGGCCATAAAACGGAGATTCGGCCGGGTGTACATGTTCTGCGCGTAAAAGTATACAGAATACCCCAGAGCGTTTTTGGTGTTTGCGTAAGTGGCGACATACTCGATCAGATCCCCCATCTCTGACGGGCGGTATTCCTGCGGAGCGTCTGCCATCGGCGTACCTTTCATCATGAGGTTTTCCATGAGCGTCTGTGAACCGGAATTGACCTCACGCTGGAAAGCAATGATTTCCGTGTCTTCGCCGCCGACATCTTTCCAGCTTTTGATATTTCCTGTATAAATGTCCCGGATCTCTTCTGTCGTCAGAGACTCTACCGGGTTTCCGCTGTTGCAGATGAAGATCAGGGCGTCCAGACCGATCGGCTTCAGGATAAGGTCATCGAAACGGGGATCTTCCTTGGCATTCGGACCCGGTTCGTACGCGATCACAAGGTCTGCATCTTTGTCCATCAACCGCAGGTAGGCATTATTTGTTTTGGTAAAATGCATCGCATCTTCGGCAGCCTGCTGATCCTTACCGGTGCACAGACGGTAAAGCATCCAGCTTAAAGGAAGGGTCGCCGTTGATCCGTCCGTGACCGGGAATTCTTCCGCACTGATCTGCGGAGCTTCGATCAATGACGTCTGTGCCTCAGCACTTTCGGATTCATTTTCCGCTTTGGCCCCATCCGTGGTCTCCGGACTTTCTTCGGATGTCTCCGGGCCCTGGGCCTGAGATGCATCTGAATCCACGGATGCTTCGTCGGAAGTGCTGCTTTCCGGAGTAGAGACTCCTGCGGTCGTCTCCTGAGCAGGTTTACTGCCGCTGCAGGCAGCGAGCGAAAGTGTGAACATAAAGATCACAAGCATGATAGAAAGAAATCTGTATGTCTGACGATTTTTCATAACGGTCTCCTTTCCGCATAACCCTTCTTATATTCTATCACAAATTAAATGCCCCGGCATATATATCCGGGGCAAATGTGTATAGCAGTAATCGCCTGTTATAAAAACTTTAATCCAGCAGGGATCGGTAATACGGCCAGCTTGCGGTCATCTCGCCTACGACAACGTTGTTTTTGACGCCGCCGGTCTCATGGATGCCGATAAAGTTGCCGTTGCCGACCCAGCCGAGGAACATGACAACGTGTGAGTCAGCGCCGGTACGGATGATGATGTCGCCGGGCTTCAATGCCGAGCGGTTGATCCTCTTGCCGCATCCGATCAATGTTCCGGTACTCTCTCCGGCAAGACTTGTGCCTGTGGCTGACCAGTAGACCCAGTTGACCCAGCCGGAACAGTCGAGACCGCGGAGGATTCGTCCGCTGGTATCTGCCCCGACAAGTGAATAGAAATTGTTGTTCTCATATCCAGGTCCGTTGGGCTTGCCGCCCCAGTAATACGGGACTTTGCCGACTGAATGAAGCGCGAAATCAACAACTGCCTTTCGTTCTTCAGATACATCAGCCGGAAGGGAAGCCAGATACTCCTGGATCTCCTCTTCCGTCAGCTGGCTGGTCAGATTGATCGAAGAAATGCTGAGTCCGTAGGTTTCAAACCAGTCCTGATGGTTGAGTGCCCTTGCCTCAGCCATCTTGTCAGTCGTCCAGCCCTGCCAGCGGTCGTTGAAATTGGCAGGATCATTACCGATCTTATCGGCCTTGAAGAGACCGTTTTTATCGTCGATGCCCTTGATGGTGATCGAGATATAAAGGTCGATATGTCCCGGGCAGTACTGGTCAGAACCCGAAAGAACGTTGGCCTGTTTCAGGAGCTCATCGATCTGCGCCGCAATTGCAGCATCTTCTTCGCTCATAGCCTCTGTCTTCTGGCTGCTTGAGACCGGCTGCATGCTTCCGCCGGTGCCAACGGAACCGGAGGTGCTGCCGGATGCTGCAGATCCGGAACCTGAAGCAGAGCTGCTTTCAGAGGAAACAGCAGCAGTCTCCGGTACAGGTACAGGCGCTTCGGAAGGTGCTGCCTCCTGGACAGGCTCCGCAGGAATATCCTGGACAACTTCCGGTGCCGCAGTCTCTGCAGGCACTGCCGCTCCCTGCGCCGGACTTACAACATAGTCTTCCTCCGCCAGATGATAAACGGCAGGGAAAAGGCTCATGGAAAAAGGCCGTCTCATTCTCGATCTGAAGATGTTGAAGACCCTTCGGATATCGAAAAGGCTGCTTGCAGGACTGACGACATAACCTTCATCAGATGAACTGTCGTCAACGGCTGCTCCGCCTTCGGATGGGCCGTTTTCTCCTGCGGCTTCCGCGGGTGTATCCTGAATACTTGCCCCGTCCGAAACTACAGTGTCATCTCCTGCAGTGCCTGCTGTTCCGTCGGAATTGACAACTGCGGTATCGGATGAGACTGCGTCATCTGTCGTAACGGACGTGCCTCCGCTGTAGACTGCCGTGGAGGACGAGCTGTTGTTGCCGCCGACGACTGCATAGCCGCTCAGATCAAGACCGGACGATGTAGTCTCAGAAGAACCGCTATTGGAACCCTGCGCGCCGGATACGACGACGTTGGAGTCGATGGAATCAAGTCTGCTTTCATGTGAGGAGGTACTGCCGGCCAGGCCTGAACCGTAGCTTGCATAGCCTTCGCCGATAGCGTTGCCGGTTTCTCCGGCAGTGCTTTCGCCATCGGCCGACGATTCATCTTCTGAGGACGAAGTATTATTTTCATCAGCTTCGGATGTGGCCAGATAATTTGCCAGCGCATCATAACCCGAGCTTCTTGCTGTTGCGCCGGACAGCTGATGTTCCGTCGTCAGCTGCTCGATCTCCATAGCGATCGCTTCTGCGGCTTCATCCTGCTTGGTGCGTTTCAGGCAGCCGGAATCATAATAAACGTTGCCCATGCTCACGCGGGAGCTCATCGCGTTTTCAAACAGCGCGCGGCAGTACAGTTCCATCGCTTCGGCATCGTCCATGTCATGGTAGTACGCATAGACGTTTGCCATGGACATGATTTCCTGAACGATATAGTATCCGTTGATATGATTGCCGTCACCGTCGTAAAACGTGACGTTCACATTGCGGAAGCTGTTGATCGTCCAGGTAGACGGATCCTTGGGATCGTGCCGTGAATCGTTTGGGTTGTATTTGCCTGTGACGCGGCCTTTGCCCTGTCCCCTGCGCTGCGCGAAGGATAACGGCGTCATATCAGACATATCATAATAATTCGCCAGATAGTCAGCATTGAGTGTATTGAGCGTCTGGAAGATCTCACCTGCATAGGAATGGATGGAGTCGGAAGTATCCGCTCCCTCCGGGTAGTAATAAGCGAGATTGAGGCGGTATGCGGCGGGGATATATTCTTTGTCGTCCTGCTCAAGTTCCTTAAGGCTGGAAGCCGGCTTTGAGAAGATGCGTTCTTCCTTGCGCGCAAGATAATCGGAAGCGGTTGCAGTCAGTTCCGCTGCTTCCGCCATGGACTCGGGCGCCACTGTGCTTGTTTCTTCGGCCTGTGTTTCATCGACAGGCACCGTCTCATAATCAGAGCGGACAGCCAGGATCACAAAAACGATGCAGATCAGCGAAACTGCACCGACAATGACCATATTCTTTTTTTCTTTCAGAAATTCAAGCATATCCACTATAATATACACCCGTTTGTACGGGATGACTGCTTACAATTCTATTAAATCGATAACGTGCATGACCGCAGGAAGATAATACCGCGTCTTTACTTTCAGTGCAGATCTCCCCGAAGCTTCGCCAGTGTTTCTTCAAAATACGAAGGCAGCGGTGCTTCAAAGGTCATCCTCTCTCCGGTCGTCGGATGTGTGAAGCCAAGTACTGCGGCGTGCAGATACTGGCCGTTGCCGCGCAGCGGATCTTTACGGATGCCATAAGCCTCGTCGCCCGCAAGAGGATGTCCGATGAAACTCATGTGCACACGGATCTGATGTGTGCGGCCGGTCTCCAATCTGCACTCGATCAGTGTCAGGGGCAGTCCGGTCGTGTTGGAAGCATTTCCGGAGCCTGCGGTGCCCCTGACAGGAAAGCGCTCCAGTACCCGGTAATGCGTCACGGCGTTCCTTCCCTCACCGGGGCGGCAGACGGCCATGAGCTTACGGTCCGCGCGACTACGGTCGATGGGCTTGTCCACGGTTCCTTCATCCTCCGCGATGTTGTGATAGACAAGCGCAATATAGCGGCGCGTGATGGAATGCTCCTCCAGCTGTGCCGCAATGGAATTATGCGCACGGTCGTTCTTACAGGCAATGATGAGTCCGGTCGTGTCCATGTCGATCCGGTGAACGATGCCGGGACGAAGTTCACCGTTGATACCGCTTAAAGAATCCCTGCAATGATGCATCAGTGCGTTGACCAGTGTTCCGGTATAGTGTCCGTTTGCGGGATGAACGACCATTCCCTTCGGCTTATTGACGACAATAACGTCATTGTCCTCATAAACAATGTCAAGCGGGATATCTTCGGCTTCCACTGCCGTATGCTCCGGTTCCCGCTCTTCGATCAGGATGACATCTCCTTCGCAAAGCGCATATCCCGGCTTGACGGCAGATCCGTTTACGCGGATCTCACCGGAACGGATCAGGGTCTGAATATGAGAACGACTCATATCGGACAAAAGCTCTGCCAGATATGAGTCCAATCTTGGTTTTGTATTTGCTATGGAATTGTCAGCATGAAAAACGTGTTCCATGTGTCAGACCCGGTCCTTACATTTCTTTCTTGTCTGTATCTTTGCCTTCGCCGGCGTTTTTGTTGTCTTTGCCCGTTCCGGCAGCGGGCTCGGATTTATCAGAGCCGAGTAAAGGAATCTGGGATATCTCCTCTTCTTTATAATAGAAAATGAGTAGGAAAATGATCAGAAATGCGGAACAGGTCACATAGATATCCGCCACATTAAATACAGGGAAATCAATGGGCTTGAAATAGATAAAGTCCACGACATATCCCTGCCGCAGTCTGTCGATCCAGTTGCCAAGGGCGCCCGCAATGATGCCGATGCAGCAGATCCTGGCGGGAAGGAACCTGCGGCCGGCAGGCATCCTCAAATACACATAGATCAGCACAGCAGATACGACCGGCGGAAGCAGAACGAAAATAAGGCGCATGCCATTCATGATTCCGAAGGCTGCACCCATATTCTCAACATATAAAAGCTCAAGGATGTCTCTGATGAGACTGACAGCCATCTGCCCTTTCAGATGGACAACTGCCAGATGCTTGGCCCACTGGTCCAGCGCGATCAAAGCAAGTACAGCTGCCGCAGAAAGCAGAGACTTCAGTCCCCGTGCATTATCCATTAAAGGCAAATCCACCGGAGCGGGCTCTGGACTCAGGCTGTGAGCTGCTCATCTTTGCGAAGTCTCCGGTAAAGTCTCCGGAAAGCTCCACTGTATGCGGTGAAGCGATAAAGATATACTTGGAGATCATCTGCAGATCTCCGTCGATGCTGTAGACTGCGCCAAGCGTGAAGTCGATAATACGCTGTGCTGTATCCGTGCTGATGCCCTCGAGGTTGATCACCACTGCCTTGCCGGCAAGAAGATCATCACAGATATCTCTGGAATCATCAAGTGTGGACGGCTTCTTCATGGTTACTTGCATACCGCTGCCTCCGTCGATCGATACGACCTTACGACCAAAGAGACCTCCGCCTACAGAGCGCTGCTCGTTGTTTGCGGTATCCTTATTACGAGAGAAAAGTCCCGGTTTCTTGGGAGCCGGCTCTTCCTCCTCATAA
>JAFTBX010000042.1 GCA_017455005.1 Lachnospiraceae bacterium
GAAAGCATCCGGTGCGCCATGTCACCGTCATTGGTGATGATGAGCAGTCCTTCTGTGTCCTTGTCCAGCCGTCCGACCGGAAACAGATCGCCGCGGATCTTATCCGTGATGAGGTCGGTCACACAGACCTGGCTCCTGTCCCTTAAGTCTTTTGTCGCGGAGATCACTCCCTGCGGCTTGTTGAGCATAAAATACTCCACCGTTTCGAAACGGACCGCCGTTTCGTCGAGCATTACCAGGTCCGCCCCTTCCCTTACCTTATATCCGGGGTCTGTGACGATGGTACTGTTCACGGAAACTCTGCGGCCCGCAATAATTTTTTTTACTTCGCTGCGGGTGCCCTTTCCGGCCTCCGCAAGATATCTGTCAAGTCTCATATGGAATTGGTTTCGTTCCGCCTCCTTCGGTACGTACAAAACCGAAAATGTATGCCCTCGTGTTCCTGCACCGGGCCTTCTTCCACAAGCTCCCAGTCCGGCATCGCGTCGAGATCCGGGAACCAGGAATCCGCTTCTTTACCTTCTTCGGGAACGAAGTCATTGATCGTAACCAGACAGGCGTCGCAGTACGGAAGGAGCTTTCTGTAAATGCTGGCGCCGCCGATGACATAGGTCTCCGGCATCAAATGCTGTTCTCCGGCATCTTTGGACGCATCGCAAAAAATCTCCTGCAAAACAACTTCCGACGGGATGCTCACAAGCTCCGTCCCGGGATCCTTCCCCGCCGCGGCACGGTCCGCGCGCCGCGACAGCATTGCAAAGAATCTCTCACGCAGATCTGCTGCCGTCACACCCGCCTGCCCGAATGCGGCGATATACTCATCTGCCGCCTCCTTTGACGCCTGCGGGATCCTGGCTTCATCTCTCGTAAGGACAACATTGACCCGGTTTTTTAAGGGCCTTCCGCCCGGAAAGCTCTCCAGGGTCTTCCGTCCCATGATCACGACCGCCCCTGCCGTCATTTTCCGGAAAAACTTCATGTCCTCCGGGATATAAACCAGCAGGTCGCCGCCGCGCCCGATCGCCCAGCTGCGGTTCACGTTAACGATAGCTTTCATCATGATAAGCTCCATCATACAGCGATCGGGATATTTTTGATCTGCGGACCGTACTTGTAGTTTTCGAGCCACACGTCATCCGGCGTAAAGTCATAAAAGTCCTTCACGTCCGGATTGAGATGGAAGGTCGGCGCCGGATACGGTTCACGTTTGATCAGTTCTTCGATCAGCGGCACGTGTCGGTCGTAAATATGTGCGTCGGCGATCATATGGACCAGTTCTCCCGGCTCCATATCACAGACCTGCGCGATCATGTGGACCAGCACGGAGTACTGTACCACATTCCAGTTGTTTGCCGCGAGCACATCCTGGCTGCGCTGGTTCAGCACGGCGTTGAGCACGAGCTTGCCCGTCTCCGGGTTCTTCGTACAGTTGAAGGTCATGCTGTAGGCGCAGGGATACAGGTGCATCTCATGCAGATCCTGGAAGTTATAAAGGTTCGTCATGATGCGCCGGCTGTAGGGGTTGTGCTTCAGATCCCAGATCACCCGGTCCACCATGTCGAACATGCCTTCTTTATACTGATGCTTCACCGACATCTGATAGCCGTAGGCTTTGCCGATGCTGCCTTCCTCATCCGCCCACTCATCCCAGATATGGCTGCCGAGATCGTGGATGTTGTTGGACTTTTTCTGCCAGATCCATAAGAGCTCATCCGTCGCGGACTTCAGTGCGGTCCGGCGGAGCGTCATGATCGGAAATTCCTTCTTTAAATCATAACGGTTGCAGACGCCGAACTTCTTGATCGTATAGGCAGGCGTTCCGTCCTCCCAGTGCGGCCGGACCTTCTCCCCCGAAGTGTCCTGTCCGCCGTCCAGGATCTCCCTGCACATCTTTATAAAAACGTCATCAGCATATGCCATGCCTTTTTCCTCCGTTTAAGCGAAGAAGATCTGCTCTCTCGTGATCTCCTTCAGAGATGATACGCCGCACATCTTCATGGTGTCGCGAAGCTCCGCGCCGAACTTCTCGGTAATCAGTTCCACGCCTTCCGCCTGTCCGCCGTAAACCGCTGTGACATAGGGTCGCGCAATGATGACTGCGTCCGCGCCGACTGCCAGTGCCTTGAAGACATCGACACCGGTACGGATACCGCCGTCCACAAGGATCTTCATGCTGCCGCCGACTGCCTCTACGATCGCCGGAAGCACTTCCGCCGTCGCCGGGCACTGATCAAGCACTCTGCCGCCGTGGTTTGAAACGACGATGCCTGCCGCACCGGCTTCCTTTGCCTTCAGAGCACCCTTGACCGTCATCACGCCCTTGACTATGAACGGGATGCCGAGCGCCTTTACGATCTCCGCAAGTTCCTCTACGGTCTTGCTTCCTGCCGGCGGGGTCAAGTTCGCAAGGAACGGCAGTCCCGCCGCGTCGATATCCATCGCCGCCGCGAAAGCGCCGGATTCCTTTACAAGACGGATCTTTTCCTTCAGGGTCTCCGGATCCCACGGTTTGATCGTCGGCACACCGATGCCGGCATTTTCATGAATTGCTCTCGAAGCGGACTTCATGACCTCCGGGTTGACACCGTCACCGGTAAACGCGGCGATGCCCGCATTGGCGCATGCCGCAACGAGGATGTCGTTATACTGGGTGTCATTCAGTGTGTCTCCGTAGTGCAGATGGACTGCGCCGACCGGGCCTGCGAAGATCGGATATTTAAAGGTCTTTCCGAAGAGCTCAAGCGTTGTATCCGGCCTGGTATTCTCTGAGATCGTATCCATGCAGACACGTATATTTTTCCATGCCTCGAAATTGCGGATCGCCACATCACCGGTTCCCTTGGCACCCGGACCCGGAACCGTGTTGCCGCAGGCACGTCCGTTACATACCGGACAGGCCTTGCAGTACGGGCCGATCGTCTTTCTGGCATTCTCAATCATTTCCTGATAAGTCATCATTGTCCTCCTTTAAAAAGCAAAAGAGAGATCTTCACTCTCGGAACATGCAAACTGCTCCTTATAAACTTTATATGTATTTTACTCAAAATGCAAGCCCAACAGACGATATATCGGGTTCAATCAGCATCACGCACAGTATACATCCTCCGTCGGGTCTGATATGATCAGCCGCCGCGTATGATATTATTATCCGTATGATGTAATATCATGTCCTTGTCGGAATAATTGTCTTTTTTTATCGTGGTGGAACTGTTATTGTGTCAGGGTCGGCATTCTAATCCGTACTATATGCCCATCTGCATGAACAGGCACGCGGATAATAGCCGTTGAATGGTACGCCATGAGCCTCTTTATAATATCCACGCTCAAATGGATGAAACGCAAAACCCAACTTCTGACATGAATAATTATCCTAATCCCACCCCAGCCTCGGAAACTCCCGCGGATTTCGGCACAACTGACTTTCAGTCTTTATATATTGAGGAACTGAATCTGCTCAGAAAGCAGCTTAAATCCATCGACAACATTATCATAAGGAGCCCGTCAGAGCGGCTGCATGTCAAGCGGAGCAACGGCCATCGCGTCTTTTACTGCGCCCGTGAAACCGAAACCGGTGCAAAGCGAGACTCATATCTGCGTAAAAATGACCCTTTACTTCCGATACTGATCCTTAAGTATTGCGCCGAGCGCATGCGTCCTGTCATCTCCCGGCAGATCAAGACACTGATGTCCGAACCCAATAAGTATGACCCCTCGGTTGTAGAATCCGAACTGGTAATTCTGGAGAACAGATTTGGGGAGATGATACCTGACCGCTTTTTATCTGCAGCAAGCAGGATCAAAAAGTGGACCTCTGAGCCTTATCCGTCAAACACCCGTTTTGATGAGGGAAAAAAGCAGTTCAAAACCATGAAGGGTGATCTCGTCCGCTCAAAAATTGAAATGATCACAGCCGATATGCTTTACAGCTTGTCGATCCCCTACAGATATGAGCAGCAGGTCACGCTTTTGGGCGGTCGTATCAAATACCCGGATTTCACAATGATGAACCCGTACACAATGAAAATCTTCTATTTGGAAGTATGCGGACTCATGAGTAAAGATTGGTACGTTGATGATCTCCTGGAGAAAATCGTAGCCTATTCAAAAATCGGGATCTGCCAGGGCAAAAACCTTCTGCTTGCTTTTGAAAGTGATAACATCGCATTCGATACTGAATGTGTCCGTGAAATGCTGACTGAAACCGTATTAAAAAAGAAGCATATCTAAGTGACGCCTGTCTTCCCTGGGACTACGGAACTTCTTGTGCTCATGAGTTTCTGCGCCGGAACTTCTGCGCCGAAGCGCTGGCCATCTGGCCCTCCGACAAAGGCCATGTCGTCAAATAATGGTTCTATGGCAGACTTTTGTCTATATGTTCTTCTATTAATGCCTGTCCTTCCAGGAACACAGATGTTGTGTAAACAGTTTAGGCTTTTTCAATAGGCAATTGTCGACCGAAACCCGCGACTTTGCCTATCGAACGAAGTACAGATTCACCCAATAACTAATATATTTTTGTCCTGTAGACTTTTGTCGATTCAACATGAAAATGATTGGCCAGAAAGCTCCCAAAGGCTTGCAGAGGCTCACCGAGTTCCTGATAAAATCTTGTTGACAATCATCAGAATTGTGCTATAATGTCTTTTGCGTCTGTAAGGACCATGCGCTAGTAGCTCAATTGGATAGAGCGTTCGGCTACGGACCGAAAGGTTGGGGGTTCGAGCCCTCTCTGGCGCAGACGATGACACCCGTGAGATGATCTCACGGGTGTTTTTGTTTATTTTCAGTTCCCTGTTCTTCTTAGGTGCCTGAACATTCAATAGTTTCAAGCCAACGTGTTTTTTCCTATAACCCTAAAGCCCTTACCTTAAAATCAGGGGAGAGGCCGCGGCCCCTCCCCTTTCGTTCACTCTTTTCTGTAGAGTCTGTCATTTTTCATTCTGTCAATTTCAGTCTGTTCTGTGAGTCTGTCATTCTTCCGCTTCCGGAAGCAGGCCCATCTGATTCCATGTCGCGGGGCTGAGCTCCCTGAGGGAATCGATCACGACCACGCAGTCCTCACTAACGTTCTGCATCACAGTGACCATCTTATCCTTCGGGATCGCCACGCAGCCGCCGGTATACGGCTTGACGGCTCCGAGGCAGTGCAGGAAGATCGCAGAGCCGAGTCCCGGCGTACCCTCAGCATTATAGCTGATATTCAGGCAGTACTGGTACTCGTTCGTATAGTCAACGATATGCTCACTGTCGCCCGTGTTCAGGTCCGGCAGGTCCGTAATGCTGACCATCTCGTTGTAATGGTATCCTTCCCGCTGATCGCCGGACCAGTAGCTGTCATCATCAACCTGATGGTACGTAAGCGCGCACCCGGGATCTTCCGCGATGCCGAAAGCATAGTTAAACCCGAAGGTTCCGACCGGGGTTTTGGCGTCGCCTTCCTTCTCTTTGCCGAGGCCGCGCTTTCCGATATATCCGGGAGTCGTCATGATCTGTCTCCAGACCCCGTTCTCATCCTTTTCATGCAGGGTAACATTGGCAGTCGCCTCACCGATACCCGCGACGATAAACAGCTGCTGTGCGTCCTTAGCCTGTTCAAGTTGAGTGACCCACTCCGGAGACTCCTCCGGCAGAGCCGCATCTTCCGCCGCGACTGCCTCCGCCGGCGCCGCTTCCTCCTCCGGTACCTTTACAAACTCGAGCCATGTATCATCTGCCTTCAGCATCAGATGATCACCCTCGATATCATACTCAAGTGTATGCTGGTAATCGGCCTGATCTGTCAGCAGATAATCGCCCCAGAGGACTTCGATGTCATCCTGCATGCTGACCGTGCCTGTATGATCCTCGTTCAGAGTCACTGAATACTCATAAGATAACTCTTCGCCTTCGATCTCTTCTGTTTCTTCCATGACGTACCGGCCGGGAATATAATCATACATGGTCTGCGGCCCAAACTCCTCATAGCTTACAGAATCGATCACGCCGGACAGAAGATCGCTGACCTGGGCGTCTGTACCGTCGTCTCCGCTCATTGTTGCGTCAACTTCAAAGCTCAGAACGCCGCCGTTATACTCTCCCGCGATCGCTGCCTTTGCGTTTCCGATCGTGTTCTTATCATTGAAAATGCGCCAGTAGCTCCATTTATCTTCGGTTCCCGGGAAGAAGCTTTCCGTCCTCTGGATCTCTTCGGGGTCGCCCCAGGATTCCGTCATTTCGGCGAGCAGTTCTTCCGGCTGTTTATCCTCTGTAAAAAGGATCGTGACAGAGCCTTCCGCATCCCCTTCTCCGGCATAGGCAAATCTCGCCCCGTTTTCAAGCGTTTCCGCAGTCATCCTCGAAGGATCATACTTTACCTTCCATCCATCAGCGCTTTCATATACTGCCGCTTCATCAGATGCGGAAATGAGATCCTCACCCGCCTGTCTCATCCAGGTATAATTGTCCGTATGATCTGTCTTGACAACATCCTCGCCATAGATCGTGGTGAAATCATGCTTCATGGACACCGTATGGAAACCGCTCTTTACGCAGGTCTCCTGCAGGGAAAGTGCTTTCTTCGGATTGCCGTAATCTCTTTCCGTATCATCACAAAGCAGCAGGTATGCCGCGCCGCGATACTGGCTGTTATTGACCGTGTACTGCGCCATGGAGAGATCTCCGGTACTGTTGCCGAAGGCCAGGACCGGCACTTTGCCGATCTCCTGCACGATTGCAGAAACCTTGTTCATCTTCAGGTTCTTGACGATAAGTTCGCCGCCCATGACAACATCGTCATCACTCTTATATACATACTTGAGCGGGTCAGCGCCATCCTGCTCCGCAGCGACGATTGTGTGGTTGGTTCCGATCACTCTTGACGGCGGTACCCACCAGCCAAGCGCGTGATCCACAAGTGTACGGGCGCAGATCCGGTCGGTGCCGCTGCATACCCACACTTCGAAATCATTGTCCGCAAGGTATTTGACCAGGGACATCATCGGAAGATAAAAGCCGTCGCCATAGCACATGCCGTCAAAGCCGTCCGCGGGGAATGTCATGAACTCACGGATATAATCCTCGTATTCGGAGACCGTCATGCCTTTATATGCCTTCGGAACAGAGGTCGCAAGGATCTCTTCCGAGCCTTCCGGCATTTTCCGCGACTTCATGCCCTCTTCCATCTCAGAAGCGATCTTTTTCAGATCCTCGGGCGCGTCAAAGCTGTCATCATGCAGCACGCGGTGGACAAACATGGTCGTATCAAAGTAAGTCGGATACAGCTCCCCGTACAGTGTGCCGTCAAAATCAAATATGGCGATCCTGTCCTTTACGGGGATAAAATTCTTGGAGGATTCATCCGTAACATCCTTGACATAGTTCTTAATGGACATCGTCGTCAGGGAGTCCTCCGTCCAGAAAGGAAGCTCCGGATCCCCCGTCGCGCTTTCCTCCTGCAGCGCATCCGTCAATGCTGTCTCTGCCGCATCCTGCGCCTGCCCGGCGGATTTATTTTCCGCAAAGGATGTGATGGATGCGACTGCCAGGATGATGGCTGTCACCAGACAGAATCTTTTTTTCCATTTTTTCATACTCCATTTCCCTTCTTTCATGTATTTTCGGTACCGGAAGTTCATGGTACTTTATGCCTTATTCGACTCTATGATTTTCCTGCCGACCTTGGTACAGGCGGTTTTCGGTGATGTAGCAAAGAACCGTCTCCGGGATCAGTGTTCTCAGCTCGGTGATTTTTTCACTCCTGCAGCCGGATCCATTTGTTACTGCCAATGCTGCCCGAAGCGCTGTGGATGAGATGTCCGGAAGCACGGTCTTCATCACATGCACCCTTGCACCGTGCCGTTCCAGAAAAGCCGCTGTCTGATCGATCCCGGCTTCGAAGTTTACTTCAAATGAAGCTTCTCCTGCAGATCCGTTTTTGTCCGGTGATCCGTTCTCTCTGCGGAAAGCAAGGATATCCGCGAGTTCGAAGATCTTTGCCGCCCGGTACCAGGACACGAGCCCTGCCAGCATATCCTCTCCGCAGATCAGAAAAAGCTTATCATCCGGATGCTCTGCGGAAAGAAGTTCCAGCGTCTCAGCCATATAACTCCTGCCTGGCCGGCTGATCTCGATATCGCTGACAGACATCCTCTCTTCATCTGCGGCCGCGAGCCTTGTCATCATCAGACGGTCACCCGCAGAAATCTCCGGCTTCTTATGCGGCGGGTCTCCGTTCGGGATCCAGATCACTTCATCCATGCCGCCTTCTGTAATGGCGGCGCGGGCCATATTGAGATGTGCCATATGGGGCGGGTTGAAGGTTCCGCCGAGGATGCCGATTTTTCTCATGTACATGTTTCCGTTTTATATGATAAGTTGCCCGACAAATGGCCGGTTTTCTATAAGCCCTGCGCTTTCTCCGCAATGTGCGCTTTTGGCCTTTACGTCATATTATACATCACAACGCCGGTTTTCAAAACCGAGTGATGCAAAAAGATCACGGGCCCGGGTCCGTGATCTGATGCTGCATTGAAATAAAACTGCGAAATAATTTGCTGACGATCTGCTGCATTATCGGCAGATATCCCTCAGCACCTGTCTTAGTCCTGCGGTTTTACAAGCTTTTCCAGCATGATGTTTTTCATGATGTCACTGTGGTCGAGTACAACCATCTTGATCAGTTCCCTGTCTCCTGTCTTAAAGGTATTGATAATGCGCTGATGATCATAGGAAGCACGTTTTTCCGGGGAGTTCTGAACCACATGATAAATATAGCGGTGCAGAAGCACCTGCAGTGGTCCCACGATCCGGTTCCAGGCATCCAGAAGCAGACTGTTGCCTGCAGCCTTGATGATCTCCGTATGAAAGTCACTGTCCAGCATCACGAATGCGAAGCCGTCAAACGGCTCCTTCAGTGACAGCTCGATCGATGCCTCATTGTTCTTCTGGAGTGTATCCACCAGAGCTGTCAGATCCGGGATCAGTCCGACGGCACTCGTTTCAAGGCACCCTCGCATCTCATAGATCTCACGGATGTCCTGCTCAGAATAATACGCAACCCTTGTACAATGGCTGCTAACTTTCTGCAACAGGCCGTCACTGAGCAGTGACGACATCGCTTCACGCACGACCGTGCGGCTGACCCCCAGAGTGGAGCTCAGTTCGCTTTCCGTGATCTGTGTGCCGGCTTTCAGTCTGTTTTCAATGATTGCCTTGCGGAGTTCTTCCGTTACCTGCTGGCTCAAGGAAGAAAAACCGACAGGGGATAAACTGCCCAGTGCCATGATTGTCCTCGTTTCATTACATGATTACCGTGTTCCGGACTCCAAAACCGGTCAGGTAAGTTTCATATGCTTTTGCTTGCAAAAGCGTCTCATTCTCCCAGTCTTGCCGCGCCGCTCGGATATTTTTCAAATACCGCCTGCGCCATGGCCTTACTGATTTCTTCTACGCCCGCATCTTCGAGCATACCTTTCAGGCAGGCCTGCATGGCCGCCTTTGCCTCTTCAAAGGGTCCCGGCACATTGATGACCAGAGTGTTGCCCTTTCGCCCGCAGACAAGCTTGCTCCACATGTGACCGTTCTTGCCATAGATCTCACGGGCACAGTACTCATCCAGATAGCGAACCAGCGCGGTATGGGTAAAGTCCTTACCAAGTGTGCTGCTGAAGCGGTGTCCGCCGCCCGATCCTCCGATCAGCACGATCAGATCCGGCGCAGTTTCCGCCACGGAGCAGATCTTCTGGAAGATCCTGTCCTCCTCGTCAACGATCGGCGACACCCTCGTCACCTCCGCGTCCGGCCACGCGGCTACGATCTGCCGCATCAGCTCCGGCGCATCAAGGTCCAGGACAATGCCTTCAAGTATCTCATTGCCTGTCGGCAGTATATACGCTCTCATCCTCTTTTGATCCACCTTTCTCTGAGACAGTCAGAAATCGGCTTGTCGGGAATGTCCTTCCAGTCGACCGCCACGATCTTATCGGAGCAGCTGACCTTGGTCACATCACTGACGGTGATGCCCTCCGCAAGTGCAAGTGTATCAATGACGCCGTCAGCGTTGCGGCGGATCTTCTCCGGATCCGTATCATATACATCCATCTCGATGGAATTGCCGGTCACGCCGATGACACGAACGATCGTCTGCAGCTTATCCTGCAGCAGCTGCTCGACCTGTGTCGTGCTCATACCCTTGACACTTAATCCCGAGATCTTTAAAACCGATTTATCCGCATATGCGATAATATATTCTTCTGCCATGTTTCCTCCAAATGTTTTTTGTCGACATTGAACTGTTTCAAGTATATCACCGTTACAGAAAAATGGATATATCAATTATTGTTAACGATTGAAACAGTTGTTCTGACTCTATATTGCATCCGCCACAGGCGGATCTGTTTTCTCCTTTATAGTCTTTTCACCGCACCAGCCGGAAGATCACATACGCGATCACCAGTACGGCGATAATGATCATATCGTTTTTCTGTTTTCTCGTCAGCTTATTCCAAAGATCTTTCATCTTTTACTCTTCCTGTTTGGGTGACGGCACTGCACCGCTTCCTGTGAGGCGATGCAGTGCTCCATCTGTTATTTTAGTTTTATTCCCGTTTACCGTCTGCATTTAAGCTGCAGCAGCTGCACGGGATATATCACCACTTGATCGGGGTCAGAAGGTTTCCTCCCTCGTCAAACTCGAGTTCGAACGGCTCGCCGTGCATCACGAGCTCCGGGATCTTCTCCGCCTCCGGGATCATTGCCTCGGAAATCAGGATATGCTCGATCTCCAGGGAGTTATCGATCATGATGATGCGCGGGTTCTGATAATCGATACCAATGCTGCTGGCAACCGCCGCCTGCATGGCTTCCTTGTCATTATCCATGACAACCGGGATCGCGTAAGCAGTCAGGCCGTAACCGGTGATTGCGTTTGGATAGGTGTCATCGAATGAGAATTTCTCAAAGAAACGTCTTGTCGTGACATCCGCGCGTCCGGAGCCGGTCGCGTTGCCGTGGGACTCGTCGCTGATGTCGAGGATCGCGAGACGCTGGGACTCGATACCCATCTTAAGCTTCGGGTTCACGCAGCGGCCGACAATGTTCGGATCCATGCCGGCGCCGGTATAGTTCTTGCCGATGGCACGTACGACAAGTGTGTCACAATCCTTAAAGTACAGTCTTCCCATTGCTGCCTTTGCCTTCTTCAGAAGCTCCGGCTCCACGGTCTCGATCTTCTCCGACGGAACGACATCGACCTCAAAGGTTTTATCCATCGCGTTCTCAAGAAGTGCCACACCAAAGAGGATATTGGCATTTTTGATCACGCTCTTGCCGATCGTCGCAATACGGGATGACATGTAGTCATCGCCCATGGCATGGCAGGTATAAGCGCCGTGCTGCTTGCCGAGACCGATCGCGATGATCTTCATAAGACCGGACTCATAGGGGCCCTGGAAGCTCGTATGCGCCTTGACGCGATTGCAGAGGATAATGCCGTCTGCACCGTAAGCGTTTTTATCAATGTGGACCTCCAGCCCGTCCACCGTATCGATATGAACAGTCTCCATAGAGGAACGGATCTCGCAGCCCATGGTCTCTTCGGTGATGCCGAGGCTCTTTAAGATGCCGAGCTGTCCTTCCGCGACGGCACCGCCGTGGGAACCCATCGCAGGGATCAGGAACGGGGTTGCGCCAAGGGACTTCACCCAGTCCGCAAGCGTCCGAAGTGTCGCGGGCATATGATCGATACCGCGGCTTCCTGCCGTGATCGCGATCTGCTGGCCCGGCTTGACGCGGTCCTTCATCGCTTCCAGCTGTTCGTTAAGGGAAGCAAAAAAGGCCTCATCAGAAAGCTGGTTGCGCGGAAATACCTGCTCGGTCTTTACAAAGCGGGGAAGCTTGATGTGGGAAATCAGTTTGGTTGAAGTAGACATGTTTTGTCTCCTTTTTGCAGGTAGTTGTGCCCGTTACCCGGACACAGGTGTTAACTGTACGCTTTGCGCTTCATTATTAGTCCACGCCGAGTATACTACAAAAGCGGTGCGGCCGCATCTGACGGCTGCACCGCTTTCCAAAGTCTTTTTTGAAATGCTTTATCAGCCGCCGTAACCCATGATCAGCTTCGGAAGCCACAGGGATGCTGCGGGGATATAGGAAACGACCAGCAGTGTCGGCAGCCATCCGAAGATGAGGTATGCCATGTTGGGCTTCCACATATCCTGCACTTCCGCATTCATGACACGCGCGGAAAGATAGATCTTGGGCGCGCAGGGCGGAGTGACGTTACCGAAACCGAGGTTGACCGCGATGATCGCCGCGAACTGGATCGGATCCATGCCCATGCTGCGGATAACCGGAACAAGCAGCGGGGTGACCAGCAGGATCGCAGCAGTATCACTCATCAGCATGCCGATGATGACGAGGAACAGGTTGATCAGAAGGATCTGGATATACTTGTTGCTCGAAATCGCAAGCAGGATGGCGATCAGGGTCTGCGGAAGCTTCTCATCGACAAAGATACGGCTCAGGATCGTCGTACCGAAGGAGGTGATCAGGATGATACCTGCGGTGGTGAATGCCTTTCTGAGAGAACTCCACAGCGCCTTGCCGTTCAGCTCCTTATAGACCAGCATGCCGACCGGGATCGCGTAGATACAGGAAACGGCTGCTGCCTCAGTCGCGGTAAAGAGACCGGAGTAGATACCGCCGAGAATGATGACCGGCATGAACATTGCCCACATGGAGCTCGGTGCCTTGGTGCCGTCCGGATTGAACTTCTGCTTCTGTAACTCAGCCTTGATTTCTTCTTTCGTCATAACGACGACATCCTTGTCGTTACGAAGCAGGAAGAGGGAGATGACCGAGAAAAGAATGATGACCATGATACCGGAAATAACGGTACTCAGGAAGCATGCCAGGACGGAAACTTCCGCTGCCCATGCGTAGAGGATCATCAGGATGCTCGGGGGGATCAGCATGCCGATAATGCCGGCATTTGCCATCAGGGCTGCGACGACGCCTGCCGGATACTTCTTCTCCTCGAACTTCGGGCGAAGAATGGAACCGATACAGGAGATCGTTGCGTCACCGGAACCGGTGATCGCGCCGAAGATGCCGCAGCAAAGGATCGCGATCAGCGTAAGGCCGCCGCGGATATGACCGACGATACGGTTGGTAACGTTAACGATACGGGAACCGATACCGCCGAACTCCATCAGGGAACCTGCCAGGATATACATCGGCATGGCAAGCAGTGTGATGGAACTCATCTTTGCAAAACCGGACGCCACCATGAAAGAAGTGTTGTAGTGGCCGAGGATCGACATGATCAGTGCAGCTCCCATGAAGGAGAATGCGACCGGAATACCGGTGACCATCAGGGCAATCAGTCCGACGATGCCCGCTATAACTGTAGTTGACATATCTTAAACTCCTTTCTATGCGCTCTTACGGGATTTCCTTTACAGGCTTGTCCGTGACCAGCACATAGATTGCCTTGCAAAGATGCATGAAGAAATAAATCGTAGTGAATGTAAGGCCGACGCCGCAGGATACGTACATCCACATCTTCGGGAAACGAAGCGCGTCAGTCAGCGGCTTTAACTTTGCCTGGAACTTGAGCCAGTTGATGGCCAGATACAGGAAGTAGCCGGAAATGATCGTATTGAGTGTAAAGGTGTAGACTCTCTGGATCGCCTTCTGGCGGCGGGTCTTCATAAGGGTCTTGATCAGGTCGCCGGATACATGAATATCTTCATAGGTTCCGAAAGCGCAGCCGATCCAGTAGATCCATACGGATAGGGTCGTAACGATCTCTTCCTGACCGAAGAACTGGATATGGAAGAACTGACGCATGATGATCAGTACAGCGAACAGTGCCAGGATCACCAGCAGGGTGATGTTCATCGCGCTGCCGGCGATCGTCATCCATACCTTATTGATCTTGTCTAAAGCTTTAACAAATGATTTCATTGTGTCACCATTATCCCATCTGATATTTGTCTGTAACTGCTCAGACAGCCTGCGAGGCAGGAGGTACACAGTTACTCTTTTCAAATTGTCCCCCTCTCCCCTTAGGGGAAGCGGGGGACAACCGTGTTCCTTACGTTAAAACGTATCTGCCGTCAGATGACATTAGACACCAAGCTCAGCTCTGAGGCCGTCGAAGAACTCCTTACCGAATACGCTCTCAAGCTCGGTCCAGGAAGTCTCACGGACTGCAGCTGCCATAGCGTCTCTCTCCTCCTCGGAGAACTCGATAACTTCGATGCCCATCTCTCTCAGCTGATCCTTGCACTCTTCCTCGTAGGTAAGGAAATCTACATAGCTTTCCTGAACAAGAAGCTTGAAGTTTCTTGCAATGATCTCCTGCTGCTCAGGAGTCAGCTTGTTATACACCTCGGTGTTGATCATGGTGCACAGAGACTCCGGAACGATGTTGTAGTCATAGTAGTACTTTACAAGGTCGGAGAAGGAAGCGATAACTGTGTGCGGCATACCTCCGCCGTAACCGTTAACGATGCCGGTCTGCATGGAGGTGTAGATCTCGGAGTAAGCCATCGGAGTAGCATCGAAGCCGATCGCCTTGATTGCGCTGGTGTAAGCGGTGGATGCAGGAGATCTGACCAGAACGCCCTTCGGTACGGAAGGATCTGCAGGATCAGCTGCTTCCTTGTTGGTAGCGATACCGGTGATGCCGCCGAAGGAAGTACCGAAGCAGGTGATGCCGACTTCTGCAAGAGCATCGTTGGTGACCTTGTCGCAGTAGCTGCCCGGTCCGAATACCTTCTCAAACTCCTCAGAGGAGAATGCGGTACCCGGGATCTTGCCGATTGCTGCAAGCGGGGTGATGGTTTCCTGCGGATTCAGAAGACCCATATCGATGGTGCCCATGATAACTTCTTCGTAAACCTGTGCAGCGTCGCCAAGCTGGTTGTAGGGATAGAACTCGATGTTCAGAGTGCCGCCGGACTCTTCCTTGCAGCGCTCGATGAAACGCTCAGACTCTGCATATGCCGGGCTGGACTCAGGAGAAGAACCTGCGAAGCGAAGGGTAACAACCTCGCCTGCCGGTGCCTCGGCTGCGGGAGCCTCGGTCTCAGCTGCTGCTTCAGTTGCTGCTGCTTCAGTTGCTGCTGCCTCGGTAGCTGCTGCCTCAGTAGCTGCCGGTGCTGCGGTCGTAGCCGGTGCGCTGGAAGAACCGCCGCATGCGGCAAGGGATGCTGCTGCCAGAGCCAGGGTCAGGACAGTAGCGAGAATGCGTGATGTCTTTTTCATGTTGATCCTCTTTCTTTCGTTCAGAATGTAGTTGCTGTTGCCTTAATGCTTTTACCTGTATTGCCAGCGGCGGCGGGAAGGCCCTGCCGCCGCATGATGCCTTGTACTCTGTCTATCAGAACTCGATCTCCCTGATCTCGACGACTTCGGAGTTCTTGTAGAGCTTGCCGGTCGGCATGCCCGGAAGGATCTCGTCAGCTTTCGCGATGATCTCTTCTCTTGTCATCGGCTTGGAAGGAGCCGCAAGGTCTTCCTTCTTGATGCCGACAGACTCAAGCTCGATCCATGCTCTGTCTTCAATCTTGTCAAGTGCGATCGGGAAACCGCCTGCCTTTGCGATGCTGAGGACGACCGGTGAGCATCCAAGCTCCTGACCCGGGATCAGTCCGCACTCCAGTGCTCTCAGGGTATATTCAGCATGTACGCTCTTCGGCGCAACGACTGCCGGATAATCGCTCTTAACAGTCTGTGCATAGAGGCCGGAGTTGTGAGCGGTCTTGCCTGCGCCGTAGCTCCACTGGAAGATACGTCCGCGCTGCTCTCTGACGACCATGCCGATGCCGACGGAGATCTCTGCGCCGGCTCTGCCGATCAGCAGGTCGCCGCCCTTCATAAGCTGGTTCATACCGAAGCAGGGAACCAGGATCTCGGTCATCTCGACCAGGTTCATCATCTCGGAACCGGTGTTGTTGTTCGCAATACGGCCGGTCATCGTCATGTTCTCATTATGAACGTTACGATGTCCGCGGTCCTCGTTGCTCGGTCCTCTGTAGAGACGCTTGCCTGCATAGTACTCGCTGTTCCACTGGGTCATATGCGGCTCATCCTTAACGATACCCTGATAGTACGGGAACTCGCTTACATTAATAAAACCGAAGTCCTTATTGATCTTGCCGTGGTCGATGGATGCGAATGCAACGACTGCAGCATCGCCCATGATACCGTCGGAGCTGACGGTAACTGCGTTCATATCGATGATATCAACTGCGCCGCAGGTATCCTTGTACTCGTCAGCCAGCTTCTGGCATGCTTCCAGATAGGTAAGGCCTGCAGCATCTACATCCTTCTTATCGATGAAGATAAGATTGAAAGGAACCATACCGTCCGCTGCGCCTGCCGGGAGAATTCTGTATTTCATCTTCATAGTAGTCTCTCCTCTCATTCCTTAATCAAGCGGTGCTCTTCTGTCGCTGACTTCGCCGACATTCTCAAGATAGATCTCTTCGCCGGGAACGGTCAGGAACATGGTGTCCATGATTGCCTTCGGGCAGCTGCCGTCTGCTTCAATACCCTTGATGATTACGGTATTGATGGTCTCGGCAACTCTCGGGATCATGGTCACTTCAACCTTGGTGATCTTCGGATTGGCGGAGGTAAGTTCCACGATCTCTTCCTCAATACGGCCGACTCTTAAAGATGCGAGCTTCGCGGACTTCATGCTCTCGAAACCGCTGATCACGACTTCCGTATCGGGATTGATTTTCTTTCCTGCTGCAACTGCCTTGGTCAGGAAATCCGGCAATCTGGTGTGCATGCACTTCATATGCTTTCGTTGCTCCTTTCAGCTATAAGCTTAAAAAATGACTCACTTTTGAGCGAAATGTCTGTTTGTAAAGCTATGACCACAATCGATTGAATACTGAACTCCGTCGATTGTCGACATTTCGTGCTCTTATAATAGTCTATTCATAATGAACTTGCAAGTTGTTTTTTTATGTATTTCTGTTTTTGGACGATTGCACAAAGATTCCAAAGAAAGCTTGTGCATATTTTGAAGCAATATGATTCTTATTCTTTACACATAAAAATGCTGCCTTCGGTTGTAACGAAGACAGCATCTCTCTTATGCCCGCGTGATATACTCTTTGATCTCGATCTGGATCGTCCGCCTGCCGTTATACTCATTGATCTTCGGGTAGTACAGGATGTCAATACTGTCTGCCCCGCGGATCTCTTCCATCATCCGGTCCGCCTCACCGAAGATGATCCCGTCAAGCTGCACGCCGCGCGCTTCCCGAAGCCGCAGCTTTAATACGTTGCGGTTTTTTCCGAGGACCCGCATATCCGAGACCGTCAGTCCCTTTTCAGCAAAGACCGGCCGCTCAAATCCCTGTCCGAACGGCGCAAGATGCTCCAGCTCCCCGATCAGCTTTGCAGTGACATATCCGATCGGCATCGGCGCGTCGATCCAGACCTTGTGGACAAAATCCTTTTCTTCGAGTCCTGCCTGCTCGTTGATGGCCTTACGGAAAGGCTCCAGCTGTGACTCTTCCAGACTTAAGCCCGCTGCCATCGGATGCCCGCCGAAACGTGTCAGAAAGCTCTCCACACCACACAGACCCTCAAACATGTTGTAGGCTTCGATGGAACGGCCGCTTCCTTTCAGTCCTTCCTGTCCGCGTGTAATGACGATCGCAGGACGGGCATAGTATTCCTTCAGGCGTCCCGCGACGATGCCCGCAAGCGACTCATGTAGCCCGTCTATAAAGACAATGAGGACCTTATCTTCAAGCATACTCTGCTCCACGATCGCACAGCCCTGCTCCACGCCGGTTTCCGTCATGGCCTTTCGTTCCTCGTTGAGGCTGATCAGGTGACGCGCGAGACTGACTGCCTCCTCCGGGTCCTCCGTAAGGAAAAGCCTGAGTGCGCTTTCCGCCGTCTCAAGCCTGCCGCCCGCATTGATCGCGGGTCCGATAATAAAACCGATATGATAGGTAGAGATCTGCTTATCATCCAGGTGGAATTCATGGATCAGAGTACGCAGTCCCATACAGGCACTGCCATATCCCGGCTGTCCGCCGTCGCGGCCGGCAAGCTGCCTTCCGCCGTTCATGATCCTCAAGCCCTCACGGACGATGATCCGGTTTTCGCCTTTCAGCGCCATAATGTCGCCGATCGTTGCGATCGCCGCAAAGTCGATGTACGTAAGCCAGCTGTCATCCGGAAGTCCCGCTATCCGGAAAAGCGCGCGGATCAGCTTCCACGCTGTCACCGCGCCGCAGATATCTTCGTGGGGATAGCTGCTCGTCTCCCTCTTTGCATCCACAACGGCATCTGCAGGAGGAAGGATCTCTCCACCTGTTTCATCCCGCCGGACGTTATGATGATCTGTCACGATGACCGTCAGACCATGCTCCTTGGCTTCCTTCAGTTCATCTACGGCGGCAATGCCGTTATCACAGGTCAGAAGAACATCCACTCCGGCATCGATAGCTTCACGTACGATGTTCATATTGATGCCATAGCCGTCACGGATCCGGTCGGGGATCCGGTAGTCAGCTGATGCGCCGACAGCGGCCAGACCTTTCAGCAGGATGTAGGTTGCGCATACGCCGTCGATATCGTAGTCTCCCACGATCCGGATATGCTTATGCTCCTGTACCGCCTGCATCAGGATCCCGGCAGCCTTTTCCATATCCGGAAGCAGCATCTCATCGTACAGCTGATCCGTCCCGGCATGCAGGAAATAGTCGATCTCCTCTTCTGTACAGATATCACGGTTCCGAAGGACTCTCGCCGTGACCTGGTCGATCCCGAAACGCTCCGCGATCGCCTTGAAGTCTGCCTTTTTGGTATATACAAACCAGGAACTTTTTGCTTTATTCATGATATGGGATGTCCTGATCATCGAGGAAATAATCCTCTTCCCCGTCTTCCTCCGGAAACTCCATGTTATCCGTGATGTCCCCAAAAATAACGGCGATCTCAGGATTGACGAGCTCCGCGTCTTTAAAGACCTCTTTAACCTTATCCAGATAGAGCATCAGGTCAAAGTCAATATCGTCAAGCTCCGACACCGGCATAAAGAAGCCGATCGCCGTCGGCTCCGTGATGCTCGTAAGCTCATCATACAGCGCGTCCAGGTTCTTCCCGTAGTACTCCGGGAATCCCATCTCCTCCGCAATATACTCATGTACTCCCTTTTTTGTCTCAGGGATGCTGAAATCAAGCAGGACTTTCTTCATTATAATTCTCCATTTATCAGCTCAAAGGCAGCATTGCGCCTCGTTTCCGAATTCACGGCTCTCCGTACAGAAGTTCAAAACTCTCGTAGTGATCTCCCGTATAGTAAATCAGGCCGTCGTTGCTGAAAACGATACGTTTCGCGCCGCGGCTTCCCTTTTTGGGATTATAGTCGATGTCGCATTCCGTGTACTTGCGGCCTTTTTTCTTCGGAAGCAATTCTTCATAGTTGCCGAAACGGTCGCCGCCGATACTCTTGCCCGGGCAAACTTCATCCAGATTGCCCTTGCTGCTGTCCCAGCCGGCATCGCGCGCCTCGTCTTTCGTAATATAATTCGACGGCAGGTGTCCATAGGCATGGATATAGAGCGCCACATGCTCCTTATCTGTGTACTCGCCGTCCTCTCTGACCTCTGTCTCCGCCTGCGGCTCAGGTTCAACCGGTTCCGTGTCAGAAATCTCCGCAGTCGTTCCGGCTGTCTCAGAGACTGCCGGTTCAGACGCCTCCTCACCATCGAAATCTTCTGTTCCATTGTGCTGCATTGTTTCGACCGCAATGAAATCAGATCCGCCTTGTGCGGAAGTTTCGACCGCAGTTTCAGAAGATGGAGCTTCTATTACTGCAGCGATGGTGGTTGCCGGCTCCGGCACCTGCCCCGACGGCATATCGCGGATCAGACCCAGGACAAACATCACCGCCACGATGGCGAATATGACCAGTTCGATTTTCGTACGCTTTTTCATAAAACCATTTCCTTCCGGTACGGCCGGCATTTCAGCCGGACAAAATACATCAGCTATTATATCACATTTATATAAACTTCATACTTGTTTTTAGAGCGGCGGTGTGGTAGACTTTATCACATTAAATTATTATCGGGCAACAGTATACGCTATAGCAGCGCTGAATAAATGTGAGGATCTGCTGGGTGCCCAGCCTCAGGAGAGTGAAGGAGGAGTCATATGAAAAAGTATAATGTCGCGATTTTGGGAGCATCCGGAGCGGTCGGCCAGGAGATGATCAAGATCCTGGAAGAGTATCAGATCCCGGTAGGTACACTGCTTCCGCTTGCCAGCGCCCGCAGTGCCGGCTCCACGATCCGCTTTAACGGTCAGGATATTGAGATCAAAGAAGCGACCGAGGACAGCTTTGAGGGTATGGATTTCGTCCTTGGCGCCGTCAAGAACGCCATGTCCAAAAAGTTCGCACCGGCCATCGTCCGTTCCGGCGCAGTCTACATTGATAACAGCTCTGCTTTCCGTATGGATCCGGAAGTCCCGCTTGTAGTGCCGGAGATCAATGGTGAAGATGCTTTTACCAACAAGGGCATCATCGCGAATCCAAACTGCTCCACGATCATCACTCTGATGGCTGTTGCAGCGATCTCAAAGATCTCCCCCATCCAGGCTATGGTTGCCTGCACTTACCAGGCAGTATCCGGTGCCGGTCAGGACGGTCTTTATGAGCTTGAAAACCAGATGAAGGCGATCGCAGAGGGCGGCGAAATCGAGCGTAAGGTATTCCCGCATCAGATCGCGAACAACGTCATTCCCTTCATTGGCAGCATGACCGACAACGATTATACAGATGAGGAAATGAAGATGCAGAACGAAGGCCGCCGCATCATGCACCTGCCGGAGCTGAAAGTAAACTGCACCTGCGTACGCGTCCCCGTCATGCGTTCCCACTCCATCGCTGTCACGGTCTACACCGAAAAACCTGTCAGCGTTGAGGAGGCAAACAAGGCAATTGCCGCATTCAACGGCTGCCGCCTGATCGATGACTACGAAGGTCGCTGCTATCCGACGCCGCTCGACACAAGTGATCAGGACCTTGTCTGGGTCGGCCGTGTGCGCAAGGATCTCGTTCAGGAGAACGGTCTCGTGCTTTGGTGCTGCAGTGACCAGATCCGCAAGGGTGCCGCTTCCAATGCCGTCCAGATTATGAAGAAGCTGATCGAGCGCTGATCAGATTCCGGATCCCGTCTTTAAAAAGACTGCCGGGACAGCAGTAAGCAGATCTGTAAAATATTTCGATTATACAAGTACCAAACGCAAAAACCTGCCGTATTTATACTACGACAGGTTTTTTATTATTAATCTCAAAGGATAATATGCGATTTTGTCTGAATGGAGTGTTTACTCGGTTTCTTCACCGACAAACCCGCGGATGCAGCTCATGCTTTCCTCGCTTAAAACATGCTCAATCCTGCAGGCATCCTGCTCCGCAGTTTCAGCAGACACACCAAGCTTTTCAAGAAATGCGATCAACGTCTTATGTCTTGCGTAAACAGCGCTTGCCTCCTTCATGCCTTCTTCTGTCAGCTCGATAAAGCCGTTATTATCCATCGTGATCAATCCGGATGAACGAAGAATACTCATCGCACGGCTGATGCTCGGTCTGGAATAGTCAAAATGCTCCGCGATGTCAATACTCCTGACAACGCCCTTCTCAGCTTTCAGCATGAGTATGGACTCAAGATAATCCTCTCTGGACTCACTGCGTTCGACTGCCATAACCAAATCTTCCCCTTTCTGAATCAGTGCTTCCGATTCTCACACTTGAATTAACTCTATCATATCAGTTGAAAAAAATATGTCAAGATTCAAAAAACATATTGACACGACGTGTTAGCCGTGGTAAACTGAATATCGTCAGGAGGATAGCTTAGGCTAACAAAAGAATCCGAAAAGACACAACATTATAATACATGAAGATGTATTAACCTTCTTAAATATATGCTGCTAAGAAAGCACCGCAGTTTCAAACTGCGGTGTTTTCTTTTGCCTCATAATCACCGGAGACATCATAGAGTGCGGGTCAAAAAAAAGCCCCGCAGCTTTCACTGCGGGGCGTTATCATTATCTTATCGCTTATTTACGGTTCTTAAGGAAATCCGGGATCTCGATCGGAGTCTCTCTGTTCATCTGCGGTCTGAACGGATAATCAGCGGAGCCGTTTCCGGCTGCAGGCGCCGGCTGCGCGCTCTGCGGAGCCTGTGGACGAGTCGGTGCAGCGGATCCGAATCCGAAACCGAGCTGCGGTCCGTCTGCCTTACGAGCGGGAGCCTCTTCCTTTACCGGCTTGAAGCTCTGCTTCGCCTGCGGCTGTGCATAGGATCCGCCGGTGGAAGTGCCTCCGAAAATGCCTGTGTTTCCAGGTCTGAATGACTGCTGTGCCTTGGAAACAGTTGCGGTATTGTTGCCCTGCTCTACGATGCCGGTTGCAATAACGGTGATCGTGCACTCATCCTGTGCCTTTTCATCATAGATAGCACCGAAGATGATGTTCGCATTCTCACCGGCAAGCTCTTCGACAAAGCTTGCAGCTTCGTTCGCTTCGATCAGGCTGATGTCACCGCTGACATTGATAATTACATCCGAAGCACCTTCGATGGAAGTATCCAGAAGCGGGGATGCCACTGCCTGCTTCACTGCCTCAAGTGCCTTATCATCACCCTTGGACTTGCCGATACCGATATGCGCAATGCCCTTGTCCTTCATAACGGTCTGGACATCCGCGAAGTCAAGGTTGATCAGTCCGGGAACATTGATCAGATCCGTGATACCGGTCACAGCCTGCAGAAGGACTTCGTCCGCCTTCTTCAGAGCTTCCGGCATAGTGGTGCGTCTGTCTACCAGCTCAAGAAGCTTGTCATTCGGAATGACAATCAGCGCGTCGACATGCTCTCTCAGATGGCTGATGCCCTCGAGTGCATTCGTCATACGCTGTTTAGCTTCAAAACGGAACGGCTTGGTAACGATACCGACCGTCAGGATGCCCATATCCTTCGCAATGCCTGCGATGACCGGAGCCGCGCCGGTACCGGTGCCGCCGCCCATACCGCAGGTGACGAATACCATGTCCGCACCTTTGAATGCCTGAGCCAACTCATCGGAGCTTTCCTCTGCTGCCTTCTCGCCGATCTCCGGTCTCGCACCTGCGCCGAGTCCCTTGGTCAGCTTTTCACCGATCTGCATCGCGGTCGGTGCCTTACAAAACTGCAGAGCCTGCTTATCGGTATTCACTCCAACAAATTCGACTCCGGCAACATTTTCATCGATCATACGGTTGACTGCGTTGTTGCCCGCGCCGCCGATACCTACTACGATGATCCTTGCTGCTGATTCACTTTCAGGTATTTTTATCTCTAACATGCTAACTCTCCACTTCTACGGTATACTACAGTATACAATACTTCTTTTATAATATAAGCTGTTTAAGATCATTTTTCAAGATATATTCGAAAAAAATCAGTTTGAAATTGTATCATCTGTTGATTTTTTCGGTTTTACCTTAAAACTTGTTGTACTTCCTTTATCTTTATCGTTATAATTGCTTAAATCCAAGGTTCCTTCCAGACCTCTGGCACGGATCTCAGGGAGCATATCATGCAGTACGGAGATTTTGGCCAGAATATCCTCGTCTCCGCCCAGATAAACGCTGATATCGTCTCCTGCCAGGTTGACCGTGATATTGTGTAGCTCATCAAACTGGATGCTGTCGCAGGCGATCTCATAGAGATTGAACTGTTGCGTAAGGTTCATGATCTCATTAAACGTCTGTGCGCTGCCGGCAGGAAGCTTTTTGCCGAGTACTACGTGCCCAAACTGCAGTCCCCTGATTACCGGGACATCCGGCAGCCTTACCTGTGAACTCTCAACCATGATGCCGTCTTTATCAAAATACATGTAATTACTCATGTAGACAATGCAGCCGATCGGGTTCTTCTCGTATACGATCAGATCACAGCTCACCGGCCCGGTCAGATGGATCTCGTAATCCTGTACAAAGGGAAGGGTCTTCTTCTTATGCCGGAGATTGTTGATCAGGCACAGCGCTGTATTGCGGTCCCAGTATTCGCTGAAGACCAGCGCCTCCGCCTGTTCGGCAGTATACGTCTTGTTGCCTCGGACACGGACTTCACTGATCCTTACGCGCAAGGCAATGGCCAGGATGAGCAGGATCACAAGGATCACTGTCCATTGCCTGACCTTTCTTTGCTTGATATAAAGAATGTCCGCTTGTTTTTGTGCCATCAGCTCCCCTGTCTGATCTGGTGTGCTACGCTCAGGACGATACCTATCTCCGCCATCGTGACAAGGACGGCAGAGCCTCCGTAACTGATGAAGGGCAATGTTACGCCGGTGTTGGGGATAACCATCGTTACTACTGCGATATTCAGCGCAACCTGCAAGCCCAGATGCGCCATAACTCCTGCACAAAGCATCGTACCGAAAACGTCGGGCGCGTTATACGCGATCTTATAGATCCGGTAAATGATATAGAAGAACAGCAGGATGATGGTCGCCGCACCGATAAAGCCGAACTCTTCACAGATGATCGTAAAGATCATATCGTTCTGTACCTCGGGGATCTTACCGAACTTCTGGATGCTCTCACCCAGACCGTGTCCCGTCATACCGCCGGAACCGATCGCATACATACCCTGCATGGTCTGGTATGCGTCTGCCTCGAAGATCTCCGGCGCCGCCCAGCCGACGATACGCCGCATCCAATATTTTTCCGGACGGCTCGTCATGCCGTTATCGATAATGTACTTATGCAGGAGCGGCCGCGCGCTGAAGAGTGCCGCAAGGGCAGCTGTTCCAAGCGCGAAAAATGCCGCGTAGTTTTTGATTGCCACAAAGAGCATGACTGCCGCGATCATCGCGACGATAAACGCGGAACTGATGTTCTGCTTGAGGATCAGTATTGTCGGGATCAGGCTGTATCCGATCGCCCGGATGAGATACTTTCTCTTATGCATGTTCGGTCCGTGCAGCGACACATAGTATGCCAGCAGCACGATCAGGCCGACCTTCGCGACTTCCGCCGGCTGGAAGGAAATGCCCGCGATCGAGAGCCACCGGGTCTTGCCGTGAGACGCGAGTCCGCTGATCAATGTCACGAGCAGCAGTGAGCAGGAACCAAGGTATGCGGCGTAAGCCACGACCGCGTTCTTTACCCAGCGATAGTCACATACCGACATAACGATCGCAAGTAAAAGTCCTGCGGATCCGATGATCAGCTGCCGCTTGAAATAATACTGGGCGTCGCCCTTTTCAAGCATGGCCGTATACTGGGAGCTGGAGTAGATCACCAGGAGTCCCAGCGCAAAAATAAAGATCACGCCAAAAAGGAGGCTGTAGTCATAATAACGTCTCGGCTTTTTCGCCGGGACAGGCTGAGCCTGTGTGTGCGCCTGCTGCTGCATCTGCTGCTGTGCGCGAATCTCGTTGCGGAACATCGGCCGCTGCACAGGTCTTGTCTGTGCCTGACGCTGCACTGCCTGACGCTGCTGCACCTGTGGACGGCTCTGAGAGTTGCTGCGGCCGCCGCGGTTATTAAAATCATTGCGATAAGCGGGCATCAAACAGGTTCTCCTCCTTTCAGTTTTCTTATTTCATAGGCTATCAAGCCTTATAATATGATTAAATGTATCAATTGCGGAAAAGTGTCATGTCGATTACAGCTCTTCCACGCACTTCTTGAAGATCCGTCCGCGCTCCTCATAGTTGCGGAACATGCCCCAGCTTGCGCAGGCAGGACTCAGAAGCACATAATCTCCTTCGTCCGCAAAGGAAGCGCAGGCCTTGACTGCCTCGCTCATATCCTCCGCGTAGGAAACCTCGTCAAATCCGTACTTACGGCAGCATTCATAGATCTTGTCCCTGGTCTCTCCCAGCAGAACAAGTTTCTTGACCTTGCCCGGGAAAAGTTTGACCCAGTCGTCGTACTCCGAGTGTTTGTCATAGCCGCCGGCGATCAGGATCGTCGGTCCCGGCATCGCCTTCAGCGCCTGGATGGCAGCATCCGGGTTCGTGCCCTTGGAATCATTATAGTACCTGACCTTGCACCTTTCACGTACAAATTCGATCCGGTGCTCCACAGCTTTGAATTCCTTCAGTGCCTCCCGGATCTCATCAAGCGGCACATCCATCTTCAGACCGACAGCTACAGCTGCCATGACATTTTCATAGTTATGCGTGCCGAGAAGATTCAGCTCATGTACATCGATCACGACCTGCTCGGTGCCGTTTTCACGCAGGAAAATGCAGTCGTCGCTCAGGTAAAGGCCGTCTCCATCAGGCTTGCCGTGAGAGGTGAACCAGATGACCTTCGGTTTCAGGCTCTTGCTTTTACCGAACTTCTTGAGTTCCGGATCCGCGTAATTCAATATGATATAATCATCCTCTGTCTGGTTGATGGCTATCGCCTTCTTGCAGCGGATGTAATTGGCCATGGTCTTATGACGGTCCAGATGATCCGGCGTGATGTTGAGGATCGCGCTGACATGCGGTTTGAACTCGCTGATCGTCTCCAGCATGAAGGAGCTCACCTCAACGACTGTCGCTGACTCTTCCGTTGTCTTCAGCGCCTCATTGGAGAAAGGCTCTCCGATATTGCCGGCAACATGAACATCCTGATAATGTTTCTTCAGGATCTCTCCGACAAGCGCAGTCGTCGTGGTCTTGCCATTGGTGCCGGTGATCGCCGCCAGCTTTCCTTTCGAAGCCTGGTAAGCAAGTTCCAGTTCTCCGATGATCGGCACCTTTGCATGGTCCAGAACTGATATAAAGCCGCTGTCCATCGGGATGCCCGGGCTCATGATTGCGAGGTTGACGCCCCTTAAGTCCACCGGGCGCAGCTCGCCCAGGATCAGCTCTACTGCATCGGGATCATCAAAGTTCGCGCGGATCTCATTCGCATCCGTATCTGCATTGCTGTTATAGAGCAGCACTTCGCCGCCCATCTGCAAAACCATCTTCGCCGCCGCGATGCCGCTCTTACCGGTGCCGGCTACCAGTACTTTTCTGCTTTCCTTCATTTTGCCCTCTATTCTGCCGTAAACCCCGCCGGGGTGTAATTTTTCTGCCAATGCTGCCGTTTCCGGCATGTTGTCTTTCGATATAGTCTTCTGATACCGTTTTGATCAGATCACGTCTGCATTTAACGGATGTACAACGCACCTACAAGGGCCGCACCGCTAAGCAGCAGTGTTACGATCGTAAATGCCGCAACGATCCTCGTCTCGGAGTTTCCGAGAAGCTCAAAATGATGATGGATCGGCGCCATCTTGAAGAATCGTTTGCCATGCGTCTTCTTAAAGTACGTCACCTGGATAATGACCGAGATCACTTCGATCATGTAGATAAATCCCACGACCGGGATATACAGTTCCGTGCCGCTGACGACCGCGCTTGCCGCGACGAAACCGCCAAGCGCCAGTGAACCGGTATCGCCCATAAAAACCTTTGCGGGATAAACATTAAAGAGCAGGAATCCCAGCAAACCGCCGAGTACCGCGCCGGAGACAACCGACATGCCGGGTACAAAGTTTGCCAGTCCCAGGATCAGGAAAAATCCCGCGACTACGCTCGTTACCGAAGAGCAAAGTCCGTCCAGTCCATCGGTAAAGTTTACGCCGTTATCTGTGCCAAGTACCACAAAG
The DNA here is from genome assembly GCA_017455005.1 of Lachnospiraceae bacterium. Taxonomy (GTDB): domain Bacteria; phylum Bacillota; class Clostridia; order Lachnospirales; family Lachnospiraceae; genus Avilachnospira. The sequence goes on from JAFTBX010000042.1 coordinate 27,672, forward strand.
ACCACAAAGGGGACAAAGATCCAGACCGGAAGGTCAAGATACAGTGCTGTCTCACGGTTTCCTGTGAAGGGGATGTAGATCCTTCCGCCTGTATGTCCGGCACTCGCGTGATAATAGGTCCAGATCGCGAAAACGAACGTGATCACCAATTGCAAAGCGAGCTTTTGTTTCGGGCTCAGACCGTCGGACTTATGCCGCTTGATCTTAAGAAAGTCATCCGCGAATCCTACCAGTCCGAAGCCTGCAGTCAGCAGCAGGATCTGTAACATTTCAAAACTGACAGACCCAAGACGGATGCAGCCGATCAGGCTTGCCGCAATGATGGCGATCAGGAACATGATGCCTCCCATCGTCGGCGTTCCCTGCTTCTTTAAGTGTGACTGCGGACCATCATCCCGCACCTCCTGTCCGAATTTCAGACGGTGCAGCATGGGGATAAATCCCGGCGCAAGCATGACAGTGATCACAAACGATATGCATATGGTTAAAAATGCCGCCTCTAAACCGGCGAGGTCAAGCATCAGATTCATGTCTGTATCTCCTCATTTACGGGTATTTATGCGGTGCTCAAAATCCACGCCGCTTACCGTTATTATTACTCTGCCGTCTCCGACTCGCTTTCAGACTCCGTCGGGATCTCGATCATTTCGAACGTCTCCGGCTCCGGCAGCTCATAAGGAAGCTCCGATCCGTCGTCTTCGCCTTCGATAAATTCATCGGTCTGCGCTGCGGCGGTTTCTTCAGTCAGCTGATCCGCAGAGATCGTTTCATAAACGGGTTCTCCATTGGAGTTGGTCAGTACATTGACCGTACCTTCCGCAGTGCTCTCCTCTTCAGTGCTGCCTTCATTGCCCATCGTCTGATGGGAGTCTCCCTCTTCGGAAGGAAGCAGCGTGTCGGGGATAACATAGTTTTCGCCGTCCGCGCCTTCCGGATAGATGTTCATTGCCGGCAGTGCCTCCGCCATGACCTTCGAGAAGATCTCGGACGCGAAGGAACTGTGTGCAGCCGCTTCACCCGGAAGCTTCGGCTCATCAATGATCACATAACATAAAAGCGCGGGATCTTCCGCAGGTGCAAATCCGCAGAAGGAAACGACGTAGGTCTTGGCTGCACGCGGCTGCTTCTGCGCCGTACCTGTTTTGCCGCCGACCGTGTATCCCGGTACCTTTGCGGCGCCGCCGGTGCCGCTTTCAACCGTTTCGACCAGTGCATGCTTGATAAAGTCACAGGTAGATGCAGATACCGTCTCTCTGACAAGAAGCGGCTGTACATCTTCCTTAAGTGCGCCGTCTGCAGACAGGATCTGCTTTACGACATGAGGCTTATAGTAGTAACCGCCGTTCAGGATCGAACAGTAAGCCGATGCCATCTGGATCATCGTGCAGTTATAGTTCTGTCCGAAAGAGTTGGTCGCAAGCTGCGTACGTCCGATATCATCCGTCGCGAAACCGAGATTCTCGGTATTGGCCTCTGCCGGAAGGTCCACGCCGGTGAAGCTTCCGAAGCCGAAGAGACGTTCATACTTCATGAAGGTCTGGGCCTTTTCCGCAAAAGCGATGTTCATCATAACGACGTTGCAGGATTTGGTAATGCCGCCGGTCACATCAAGAATGCCATGACCGTTACGGTTGACGCAGTTGATCTTCCAGGTATGGATACCGTCCGACAGCTGCACATTGCCGTTACACTGGAAGGAATCGTTTTCCGAGATCACATTTTCCTCGAGTGCGCCGGCGACCGTAAAGATCTTCTGGGTCGATCCCGGCTCGTAGGTATCGCTGACGCAGAGGTTGCGCCAGTTCTGGTACATGGCGATCGTCTCGCCGAGTTTCATGATTTCTTCCCGTGTATAGTGATCCGGAACTTCCTTGCTCGTAATGCCCGGTAAGTCCGGATTTTTTAGTCTGTAATCGGAAACCGCTTCATTAATTCCGAAAGCATAGATCTCATCCTCAGTATAATCGCCTGTGGTGTTGGGATTATTGAGGTCGAACGTCTTGGTCGAGGCCATCGCCAGGATCTCTCCGTTCTTGGGATTCATGACCACACAGCCCGCGGACTTGGAACCGATCTCTCCGTTCTTCCACTCCGCAAGGTACTTTTCGACAATGTTCTGGATTGTCGCGTCAATCGTCAGCACAAGGCTGTCGCCGTTGACAGCCGGCTTGATGACCTTTTCCAGGTTGGCTTCATCATCAAGGTATCCGTATTCTCTGCCGTTGACACCTGTCAGGATGTCATTGTAATACTGCTCAACGCCGCCGCTTCCGAACGCGCCGTCCGAAGACGCAAATCCGATAACGTTGCAGCCCAGGGAGCTGTACGGGTAGCTTCGTTTATAATTATCCTCGAACCAGACGCCGCGGATACGGTTCTTGCCGATGACAGGATCCGTGCTTGCGAGGAACTCCTCGTTCTTTTTGGTCTGATATGCCACAAACTCCTGCTTCTTATCGTAGCTGACATTCTTCATGTAGCGGATATAAGAGGAGTTGGGGTTGTTGTTGATCGTCGCACGCAGATCCGCCTCGTCAAAGCCGAACTGCTCCACCAGCGCGCTGATGGTCGGCTCGATAACATTGCGGGTCTTTACGCCTTCCGCGTTCACCGCCTCAAAATCACGCATCTGCGCCGGATCAAGGATCAGGATGTAAACTCGTTCACTCGTGGCAAGGCGGCTGCCGTTCCGGTCATAAATATCCCCGCGACGATATGGGATCGTGCGGGATTCGTACTCAGACTGACGCTGATTGAGTACGATCTTGCTGTACCCCTCAGCGTTGTTTCTCTGTATGAAAAAGATATGTATTAGTAATGCAAATAATGCCAGTCCTATCAAAAAAACAGAGACTGACAATTTGCCTGCCATATAATCCATGAGCCTCTTCGGCCCTTTGTCCCGCCTCTTATTCTGCGGCTGGGATGTCTTCATATTGTCTTACATACTCGCTTTCCGTTTTGTCATACTGGATAATGTTATTCTGACCTATGCGGACCATGCCGAGTTCATTGACTGCCACATTATAAACATAGTTCAGATCGATCGAGGTATCTATGCTTCGCTCGAGGGCGTCATTTTCCGTACGCAGATTATCCAGCTGGGTCTCCAGCGCTTTGATGGAGTCCATGTGCACATCCAGAGAGGATTTCAGACAAAGGTAATTATAGCCTATCACAAGTGCCGCAATCACTGCCGCGAGCAGCATCAGCGTAGACGAAAGAGTGATGGAAATGGAAGCCGTCTGCTGTGCTTCCTGATATCTCACCCGAACGCGGCGGCGGGGTTCCTCTGCAGGCTGCGGGCTGCTGTAACGGCGCTGCGGCACTGCCTGGGGTCTTGCCACTCTGACGGTATTGCCATCCACATATGCAGTTGTATTTGTGTTCCTGTAGCGCTGTGCGCTGTATACAGGACGCTGATTTCTGGCTGGCATAACGCGTTCCTTCTTGGGTGCATTGTCCGGATGTCATTGCTGACCCGGCCTGTTCGTGTGTGTCTCTAATGTATCTCTCTTAACGTGTTCGTTTCTCTATTTCGCCTTTCGGCTTATTTCAAAGAGCTGCATCAGCTCTTTTTCTCAAATACTCTCAGCTTGGCGCTGTGCGCCCGGTTGTTTCTCTCCAGTTCTTCCTGCGTCGCGGTGACCGGCTTACGGGTGATCACCTTTCCCTTCGGCTTTCTGCCGCAGACACAAACCGGGAAATCCTTCGGACAGATACAGGGATCTTCCGCTGTGCGGAATGCGCTTTTCACGATCCTGTCTTCGAGAGAATGGAAGGTGATGATGCAGAGCCTGCCGCCCGGATTAAGATAATCGATCAGGCTGTCGATAGACTCTCTCAGGATGTCCAGCTCATGGTTCACTTCAATGCGGATCGCCTGGACTGTCTTCTTGGCGGGATGTCCCTTGCCCTCTCTCATCTTCGCGGGGATCGCCCCTTTGATGATCTCCGCAAGCTCCATCGTCGTCTCAACCGGCTTATTCTGCCTGTACTGTACGATGTGCTTCGCGATGTTCTTTGCGAACTGGTCCTCACCGTAATCCCGGATGATCCGGAAAAGCTCTGCTTCCGCGTAAGTGTTGACCACATCTGCTGCAGTCAGCTGATCCCGCTGATCCATCCGCATATCGAGCGGTGCGTCCTCCCGGTAGGAGAAACCGCGTTCCGCGTCATCAAACTGATGTGATGATACGCCGATATCGAGGAGCATTCCATCCATCCCCCCGATCCCGAGTTCCTTTAAGATATCTGTTGTATGAAGATAGTTGCCGCGGACGATCGTGACGCGGTCCATGAAAGGCTTCAGCCTTTCGGCGGCCGCTTCGACGGCATGCTCGTCTCTGTCTATACCGACCAGTCTGCCGTCTAAGCTTAACCGTCTCACTATCTCGAATGAATGACCGGCACCACCCAGGGTGCCATCGACATAAATTCCACCCGGACGGATCTGCAGGTTTTCTATGACTTCATCCAGTAATACAGGTGTATGCTCGAAAGTCATCAGAGATCCAGTTCCTCCAATTTCGCCAGTTCCTCTTCGGTCATGTTGTCAAGTCCGCCGTTTTCATTGAAATCGTTCCAAAGAGCGTTGTCCCTGATCTCAATGAAGTCTCCGACACCGGTCAGGGATACATCCTTCTTCAGATGCGCCAGCGCCCTTAAGTTCGCCGGGATCAGGATCCTTCCCATCTTGTCGACTTCGCACTCGATCGCGTTACCGAGGATCACTCTGCGAAGCTTTCTGCCTGCTGTGTTTGTGATCGGAATGGCATTCAGTTTGTCTTCGATCGTGGTCCATTTACTGAAGGAGTATGCCGCAAGACAATCATCGAAACCACGGGTAACGACAAATCGTTCCCCAAGTTCTTCGCGAAAACGGGCAGGTATCGTTAACCTTCCCTTCGCGTCGATCGAATGATTGTATGTTCCCTTTGACATGCTGCCCGGAAATCTCCCACTATCTTACACTTTCTGACAAAAAATGACATTTTTTGCCACCTATGGCTTCAATTTTAAAGTAAAATCATCAAATGTCAAGGGATTTACCGAGGTTCACTTAAAAAATTTTTAAAAAATATGTAAACAAAAAAAAGACCCACAAGATATAGTGATTCGGGATCTTTTTCAACTTAATTATTAATAAAAAAGGCCGGATGCTTTTACAAGCAGGCTTGTATGCATCCGGCCTTTCGTCTGTGCTTATCTTATACGTTGAATCTGAATAAAATGGTATCTCCGTCCTGAACGACGTAGTCCTTTCCTTCGGAGCGGACCAAACCTTTTTCCCTTGCTGCCGCCAGTGAACCGCAGTCAAGAAGATCCTGGTAATTAATGACCTCGGCGCGAATGAAACCGCGCTCGAAGTCGGAATGGATCTTTCCTGCTGCCTGCGGTGCCTTGGTACCCTTCTTGATGGTCCACGCACGGGTCTCCTTTTCACCGGCCGTCAGGAAGCTCATCAGTCCGAGCAGGTCATAGCTTGCCGTGATCAGCTTGTCGAGACCGGACTCCGTGAGACCGAGTGACTCAAGATACTCTGCCTTCTCATCATCATCCAGCTCCGCGATCTCCTCTTCGATCCTTGCGGAGATCACGAATACGCCGCTGCCGGTCTCAGCCGCATATGCGCGGACCTTCTGGACGTACGGATTGGAAGCGCCGTCATCCGCCAGATCATCTTCTCCCACATTTGCGGCAAAAATGACCGGTTTTGAGGTGAGAAGGAAGAGAGAATCCATGAATTTTGCTTCATCTTCGTCTTCTGCTTCCACTTTAGATGCCATCTGGCCGTCTTCCAGTGCAGCCTTGATCCTCTTCAGGGTCTCCAGCTCCTTCTTGGCGGTCTTGTCGTTATTGGCAAGCTTGGCCGTCCTTGAGATACGCTTCTCAATCGTCTCAAGATCTGCGAAGATCAGCTCGAGGTTAATGGTCTCAATATCTCTGACCGGATCCACGGAACCTTCGACATGGATGACATTGGTATCTTCAAAACAGCGCACCACATGGACGATCGCGTCGCACTCACGGATGTTGGCCAGGAACTGGTTGCCGAGGCCCTCACCCTTGGATGCGCCTTTGACAAGTCCCGCGATATCCACGAACTCGATGACAGCCGGCACAGTGCTCTTGGAATGGTAAAGCTCCGTCAGCAGGTCCAGACGCTTGTCAGGAACTGCGACGACGCCGACGTTAGGCTCGATCGTGCAGAATGGATAGTTGGCAGACTCAGCGCCCGCCTTGGTGATGGAATTGAACAGTGTGGACTTGCCTACGTTCGGAAGTCCGACGATACCAAGCTTCATATGACTTTTGTGCTCCTTGCTATAACTCAATGGCCGGTCCCGTGCTGTTTCCAGCAACGCCGGCACGATTTTATGATTTTTGCACCGCAATGCCCTTTGCACTGCGCCATCCCTTACTTTACCATTTTTTCAACAATATCTCAACTGCCAATTGACCCTGTATGCCTCTCCTGAACGCATCTTTGCCAATGTCCGTGAAAAGGGCAGGCGTAAATGCGCCTGCCCTTCTGTATCATCTTATAATGCGAGCAGCTTTTCAGCCGTTTTGCCGAGTATCTGCTCTTTTTCATCTGCGCTGACCGGCAGTGCCCTGATGAAATCCAGGCTTTCCGGCGCGTCGCTCCATGGGTTGTCTGTGCCGAAGAGGATCCGCCCGGGTCCGAATACGCGAAAGAGTTCCATAAACCCGTCCGTATCCAGCATGCCGGTATCCTTTCCCTCATAATAACCGTCATATTCCTGACCCTTCAGCGGATAAAACCGTCCGGTCGAGAACGATGTGTCGAGATAAACCCCGGTATCTCCGAGCATGTCGGGGACCTCTTCCCATATACGCCAGCCACCCATGTGGGCAGCTACAAACTTTAAGGTCTTACCCTCCGGATCCACCGAGCGTACCGCTCTCCGGATCTGTTCCGGCATACAGTGCCTCACGCCCGGAAAGCCGATATCCCAACCGGCGTGTGTGACGGCAATCAGTCCCAGTTCGGCGCAGGCATCCAGGATATGCAGAAACGGAAGCGCGTCGATGTCTGTTCCCTGATAAACGGGATGCAGCTTCACCCCCTTTAAGCCCAGTTCCTTCGCGCGTTTCAGTTCCGCCGCCGCGTCCGCAAGGGCCGGATGAATGCAGGCAAACGAAAGGAGTCCGCGCTGCTTTGTGTTCGTTTCCACAGCCTTGTCGTTGATATGCGCTACCTGTTCCGGGCTTGTCGCAACCGGCAGCACCACCGCCAGGTCGATCCCGGCTGCCCTGTCTCGTTCCGAAAGCCCTGCTTCCGTGCCGTCAGAAAACGAGATCGTATGACTCTTACCCCGAAGTGACGCGACCGCACGGTCCGCAATCTTATCCGGGAAGGTATGTGTATGGAAATCGATAATCATTTTACTTCCAGTCCTGTCTTTGACCGAGTGCCTCAGACTGCGGCACAAGCACTTCGACATCGTAGCAGGCGAAGGTGCTGTCTACAAGATTCTTGTCCGGTGCCGGCGTAACCAGCGAGATAAGCGGTACAATGATCAGTCCGAAGATCATGCAGAACGCGCCTGCATTGATCGGAGACTGCAGCAGCGTCGGGAAGGAAGGCCTCATCAGCATATTTGCCAGCATGAAAACTGTGGAGAAGATGAAGCTGACCCAGCATGCGATCCTGGATGTCTTCTTCCAGTACAGCCCGTACATGAACGGCGCCAGGAAAGCGCCCGCCAGAGCACCCCACGATACGCCCATCAGCTGTGCGATGAAGGTCACGCTGGACTTATACTGAATGATGGCGATCACAACGCTGATAGCGATGAATACAACGATCAGGGCACGCATATAGGCGACCTGTTTCTTTTCATTCATGTTTTTGACAACGTTGTCCTTCAGGAGGTCAAGGACCAGCGTGGACCTGGATGCAAGGACCAGGGAAGAAAGCGTCGACATGGATGCGGAAAGCACCAGGACGACCACGACTGCGATCAGGATGTCCGGGAGACCGGAAAGCATCGCCGGGACAACAGAGTCGTAACCATTTGCCGCGATATCGATCCTGTCAGAGAAGAGTCTGCCGAAGCCTCCAAGGAAGTAGCATCCGCCCGCGACGATCACTGCAAAGAACGTGGAAATGATCGTGCCTGTGTAAACTGCCTTTTCGTTGCGGATCGCATAGAACTTCTGAACCATCTGCGGAAGTCCCCAGGTGCCGAGTGAAGTAAGGATGACGACACCGAGAAGGTTAAGCGGGTCCGGTCCGAAGAAGGAAGCGAAGATACCGGGCGTCTCGGAAACCGCGGGATCAGAAACCTTTGCAAGGCCGTCCAGCGCTGCCAGGAAGCCGCCCTGGCTCGCAAGCACTGCCGCGATGACTGCCACGATACCGAACAGCATAATCAAACCCTGGATAAAGTCATTGACAGCAGTGGCCATGTATCCGCCTGCCGTCACATAGATGCCGGTCAGGATCGCCATTGCGATAACGCAAACCGAGTAGTCGATATTGAATGCCATACCGAACAGTCTGGAAAGACCGTTATAAAGTGATGCCGTGTAGGGGATCAGGAAGATGAATGTGACTGCGGATGCCGCGATCTGCAGCGCCTTGGAATCATAGCGTCTTCCGAAAAACTCCGGCATTGTTGCAGAGTTCAGATGCTGCGTCATAATACGGGTACGGCGTCCGAGCACGACCCACGCGGCCAGAGAACCGAGCAGTGCGTTGCCGATGCCGACCCAGGTCGACGCAATGCCGTATTTCCAGCCGAACTGGCCCGCATAACCGACGAAGATAACGGCCGAGAAATAAGACGTACCGTAAGCGAACGCCGTCAGCCAGGGGCCAACTGAACGACCGCCGAGTACGAAACCGTTAACATCCGTACTATGCTGCCTGCAGTATAATCCGATGTAGATCATAAGACCGAAAAATACGACCAGCATCAGAACCTTAATAACCATGATTATTGCCTCCGTTTAAAACTTACTTGGTGCAGCGCCGCATATTCTGCAGCAACGCGCGTTTCGCTTTTATAATCTCCTCATTCATTTTGCAATTAGACGCGTTGGCGCGTTGGCGCTTTGACGTACTGAAGTATACTACTTTTCTTTATCAAATACAAGCATTTTTTTTGATAAGAAAGTATTTCTTTCTGAAACATTTCCCTCAATGCGGCCACAAAAAAAGAGACCGTAACGGCCGTCCTGAAACAGGCCGTCATGCGATCTCTTTTTCACATTCAAAAATACCTCAGGCGGGATCAGATCTCCGCCATATCCTCCTGGCTCAGGACACGGATGCCGTTTGCGACCAGCGCAGCTGCTGCCTTTTTGTCATCCTGCACGCGGAAGATCATATATGCGTGTCCGGACTTGGATCCCAGGATCGCATACATATACTCCAGGTTAATGTTGTACTCCATGAAGATCTGGAGTACGCGGTTTAAAGCGCCCGCTTCATCCGGGATCTCAGCCACGACGACCGGAGTCAGGCTGCTGACATAACCGGCATCCTTCAGGATCGAGATCGTCTCCAACACGTCCGCCGTGATAAAACGCGCAATACCGAAGTCTGTCGTCTCGGCAAGTGAAAGCGCTCTCAAGTCGATCTCATGTTCGGTCAGGACCTTGGTCATCTCATTGAGCGTACCGGGCTTATTCTCCAGAAATACGGAAATCTGTTTTACGTCCATTGCATTTTCCTCCTTCCGATCTGATCAAATCTTACGCTTATCAATAACACGGACTGCCTTGCCCTCACTGCGGGTGATGGACTTCGGCGCGACCAGTGATACATTGGCCTTGATGCCCAGCATGTTCTTGAGACCTTCTACAAGTTCTCTCTGACGGGCAGAGATCTCACCGACATTATCCGTGAACATCTCCTGGGTCATCTCGACCTGAACATCCAGAGTATCGGTGTTGTTGACACGGTCAACCACGATCTGGTAGTTCGCCGGATAGCCCTTATTAAGCAGCACGGTCTCGATCTGTGACGGGAACACATTGACGCCGCGGATGATGAGCATGTCGTCGGTACGTCCCTTCGGCTTGGTCATTTTTACGTGGGTACGTCCGCAGGAGCACTTCTCTCTCGTAAGGGAGCAGATGTCTCTTGTACGATAGCGGATCATCGGGAACGCTTCCTTGTCGATCGCCGTGAATACGAGCTCACCCATGCTTCCTTCCGGAAGGACTTCACCGGTATCGGGATCAATGATCTCGGCAATGAAGTGGTCCTCGTTGATATGCATGCCGGCCTGTGCGGAGCACTCAAAAGAAACGCCCGGTCCGGACAGCTCAGTCAGGCCGTAGATGTCATATGCCTTGATGCCCAGAGTGTCCTGAATATCCTGGCGCATTTCCTCGCTCCATGCCTCAGCGCCGAAGATACCGGCCTTCAGCGGGATATCCTCAGGGCTCATGCCCATTTCCTTCATGGTCTCGCCGAGATAAGCCGCATAGCTCGGGGTGCAGCAGAGGATCGTAGCATTCAGGTCCTTGATGAACATGATCTGGCGCTCGGTGTTGCCGGAGCTGGTCGGAATCGTCAGGCATCCGACCTTATGGCTGCCGCCGTTTAAGCCGGGGCCGCCAGTGAACAGACCATAGCCGTAGGAAACCTGGCAGACATCCTCATCGGTGCCGCCTGCCGCCATGATCGCTCTTGCGCAGCACTCTTCCCAAAGGTCAATGTCATGATGGGTATAGAATGCCACAACACGCTTACCGGTCGTGCCGGAAGTAGACTGGATACGGACGCAGTCCTTTAACGGAACGCCGAGCAGGCCGTAAGGATATGCCTCTCTTAAGTCCGCCTTGCTGAGGAACGGCAGTTTGTGAAGATCGTCGCTTGACTTGATGTCGTCCGGAGTGATCCCCGCTTCTTCCATCTTCTTGCGGTAATAGGGAACATTGTCCCAGACATGCCTGACCTGCGCGACCAGTCTTTCGTCCTGAATCGCCTTGATTTTCTCTCTCGGAGCGCATTCGATCTCCGGCTGATAATATCTTTCCATGGGTAACACCTCCAATGTGTTATGATCCGGCAGCATACTGCCATTTTGTTGCTTGATGTATCTTAATGCGCCGGATCGAAAACCAGGGGCCCTTCCGAAAATCGATTCTGCGCGTTCCCCCATATAGATGATTACTTAAGCGTCTCTTCCGAGCGCAAAAGCCTTCTTGTTGAGTTCCAGGAACTTGGCCGGAACATTCGCTTCCAGAGAGCGCATCCACGCATCCTCCGGAAGATCAAAATAATGTGACAGACGTCCCATCAGCACCAGGTTGACCGCCTTGCTTGATCCCGCCTCTTCCGCCAGCTTCAGGCAGTCGAGTGCATCTACCTTTGCGCCGCTTGCCTGGAGCTTTTCGACAAGGTTCTCCGGATACTCTGCAGCGCCGGTAATGACCGGCATCGGGTCGATCTGCTGGATATTGGTGACGATCTGTCCGTCCTTCTTCAGGAACGGAAGCCATCTTGCAGCCTCAAGCAATTCGAAGGATACGATATAATCTGCCTCTCCTCTGTCGATCACAGGAGAAGCGACCTTGCTTCCGTAACGTACATAGGTAACAACGGAACCTCCGCGCTGGGACATGCCGTGCACCTCGGAGACCTTGACATCATAGCCCTCGCTGAGAAGAAGATGTCCGAGCATCTTGCTGGCAAGCAGGCTTCCCTGTCCGCCCACGCCGACGATCATTATATTTTTCGTTTCCATGCTCATGCCTCCTTTCCTGCTGCGGTTGACTCAAACGCGTCGAAACGGCACATCTGGCTGCATACATTACAGCCGACACAAAGCGTATTGTCAACGTGCGCCTTGCCGTTCTTGATGGAGATCGACGGACAGCCGATCTGCATGCAGGACTTACAGCCGATACACTTGTCGGTATTGACCTTCAGCGGCGCGTTATGCTTAACATACTTCAGCAGTGCGCAGGGTCTTCTGCTGATGATGACGGACGGCTCTGCTGCTGCCAGCTCTTCCTTCACCGCCTCATCGACTTCCTTCAGGTTGTACGGATCGACCACGCGGACTCTGTTGAAGCCCATCGCGCGGCAAAGCGCTTCAAGATCGATCTTGCCCGCCGGCTCACCCTTGATGTTGTAGCCGGTGGTCGGGTTCTGCTGGTGACCGGTCATACCTGTGATCGAGTTGTCCAGGATGATGACCGTGGAGTTGGACTGATTATAGGCAATGTTGGCAAGTCCGGTCATGCCTGAATGCATGAACGTGGAGTCTCCGATGACCGCTACGGTCCTGCCTTCACATTCCGCACCGCCTGCCTTGTTGAAGCCGTGCAGCGCGCTGATGGAACCGCCCATGCAGAGCGTCATCTCCATCGCGCTTAACGGAGCTACCGCGCCGAGCGTGTAGCAGCCGATATCACCGAGGACGGTGCATTTATTTTTCTTTAATACATAGAAGAGACCTCTGTGCGGACATCCGGAGCACATGACCGGCGGACGCATCGGGATCTGCTCGTCAAGCGCTCTTCCCTCCGGAACATCCTTGCCGAGCGCCTTCGCGATCAGGTTCTGGGAAAACTCGTCACAGATCGGCAGTACATCCTTGCCGCTGACCTTAAGTCCCAGTTCCTTGCAGTGATTTTCAATGATCGGATCCAGCTCTTCGACAACGATCAACTTATCGACCTTTGACGCAAAGTCCAGGATCAGTTTCTTCGGAAGCGGGTTCGCCATGCCGAGCTTCAGGACGGAAACACTGTCGCCGAAAACTTCCTTGACATACTGATAGGATGTACTGGCAGTGATGATGCCGATCTCGGTGCCACCCATCTCCACGCGGTTGACAGGGCTTGTCTCCGCATATTCGATGAGCTTTGCGGTACGCTCCTCGACGACCGGATGACGGCGCTTCGCATTGCCCGGCATCATAACGTACTTAGCGATGTTCTTCTCATACGCCTTCTTATGTTCCTCGCGCTCGCCGGGCTCTACGACCGACTGGCTGTGCGCGACTCTGGTGCACATCTTGAGAAGTACGGGCGTATCAAACTGCTCGGAGATCTCATAAGCAAGCTTCGCGAACTCATACGCCTCCTGGCTGTCCGACGGTTCAAGCATCGGCACCTTGGAAGCGATCGCGTGATGACGGCTGTCCTGCTCATTCTGTGAGGAGTGCATGCCTGCGTCATCCGCTACGCCGATGACCATGCCGGCATTAACGCCCGTGTAGGACATGGTGTAAAGCGGATCAGCTGCCACGTTCAGACCGACATGCTTCATGCCGCAGAAAGAACGGGTGCCGGAAAGACATGCGCCGAATGCCGCCTCCATCGCGACTTTCTCGTTGGGCGCCCACTCGCTGTAGATATCGTCGTACTTGGCGATCTCTTCCGTGATCTCGGTGCTCGGTGTGCCCGGATAACTGGATACAAAGCTGCAGCCGGCCTCGTACAGGCCTCTCGCTACCGCCTTGTTTCCCAACATCAGTTGTTTCATAGTTGTCACCTCTTAAATAATGATCTGCTTAATTTCTTAATTCGTTTTATGACGCAGAACGCGCCGCACAGCGGGCTTTTGTCCCTTGCATCATATTATACCGCATTTCATCACGCAATTCTTTCTGTTTTCGATGATCGGCAGAAAGAACAGAAATGAAAATCAATAAGAGCTGCACAGGTATTTGTGCAGCTCCTCGGTCTTCAGTCTCAGATGGAATGATCGTCGTCCGTTCTTACGCAGCGCAAATACCTTTACTTTATATTTCTAAAGTAAAAGCCGAAAAAGTATGCGCCTGCAAAGTTGTTTGTAAGTCTCATACGGACTCCTTTCACGAATTAAAGTGATAATAGCACCAACGCGTCACCGTGTCAAGAAAAAATTATAATAAGATAATGGTGAAGTTGATAGGAAGTACCTTGACATTTATCGCGTCTTCATCTACAATACTTTAGCGGGTTAACGCGGATGTGTGCGAAACTGCTGAATGGCAGAAAACACGGTTTCCGCACCGGCCCGGCAACATTCATATGTAAATACAGCGGTCCATCACAGGGCCGACTACATTAGAAGGAGTATCCGAAACATGCCTATCACAGACCTCCTGGAAAGGAACAGTAAATTATACGGCAACGACGTTGCTCTCGTCGAGATTGATCCCCAGATCACTGAAGCACAGCGCGTGACCTGGAAGGAATATGAATTGGTGCAGCCGACACACCGCGAGTTTTACCGCAGACAGATCACCTGGTCCGTTTTCGATGAGAAGGCGAACCGTGTCGCGAACCTGCTGATGAGCCGCGGCATCCAGAAAGGCCAGAAGGTCGCCATCCTTCTGATGAACTGCCTGGAGTGGCTGCCGATCTACTTCGGCATCTTAAAGACCGGCGCGATCGCGGTCCCGCTCAACTTCCGCTATACTTCTGACGAGATCGAATACTGCATCAACAAGGCTGACGCGGACGTTCTTTTCTACGGACCCGAGTTCATCGGCCGTGTCGAGGATATCATCGATCATTTAAGCGGCAACCATCTGCTTTTCTTTGTCGGTGATCCCTGCCCCAACTATGCCGAGGACTACTACCGCCATGTTTCCAACTGCTCCTCTACCGCACCCAAGGTACTGATCGAGGATACGGATAAAGCAGCGATCTACTACTCTTCCGGCACGACCGGCTTCCCGAAAGCGATCCTGCATACGCATGAAGCACTGATGCAGTCCGCACGCATGGAAGCGATGCATCACGAAACGACCAAGAACGACGTCTTCCTCTGCATCCCGCCGCTTTATCACACCGGCGCCAAGATGCACTGGTTCGGCTCCCTTTACACCGGCAGCCGCGCCGTCCTTTTGAAGGGCAACTCGCCCAAGGCGATCATGGATGCCGTCTCCAACGAAGGCTGCACCATCGTCTGGCTCCTCGTTCCGTGGGCGCAGGACCTGCTGATCGCTCTTGATAACGGCGACATCAAGCTTGAGAACTACCGCAC
>JAFTBX010000043.1 GCA_017455005.1 Lachnospiraceae bacterium
GTCACCCTTGACGAGATGCTCAAGAAGCATCCGGAGCGCGTTATCGAGCACGCAGTAAATGGCATGCTTCCGAAGGGAGCACTTGGCAACGCTATGTACAAGAAGCTTTTCGTTTATGCTGGTCCGGAGCATCCGCACAAGGCTCAGCAGCCGGAAGAGCTCAACTTTTAATCGGAAGGAGGAATGATCATGGCATCAGCAAGATATTACGGCACAGGCCGCAGAAAGAAGTCTATCGCGAGAGTTTATGTAACTCCGGGTACCGGCAAGATCACTGTCAATGGCAAGGATATCGATGAGTATTTCGGTCTTGAGACCCTGAAGGTCATCATCCGCCAGCCGTTCGCAGCTATCAATGCAGAAGGCAAGTTCGATGTTATGGCTAACGTCCACGGCGGCGGTATCGCAGGCCAGGCAGGCGCTATCAGACATGGTATCGCACGTGCTCTGCTTCAGGAAGATGCTGAGAACAGACCGGCTCTGAAGAAGGAAGGATTCCTGACCAGAGACTCCCGTATGAAGGAGCGTCGTAAGTACGGTCTCAAGAAGGCTCGTAAGGCTCCGCAGTTCTCCAAGCGTTGATCGGAGTTCACACTTATATACATGGTATTCAGGCCCCGGATTGTATCCGGGGTTTTTTATTTGCCTCTGACTGCGTTGACAAACGGAAAGGGCTGTGGGTACAATAGACCTTGCAGGAAAACTGAATCGATACGTTTACTTAGGAATTCACTTGGTGGAGGCATACAATGAGATTTTTTATTGATACGGCAAATGTTGACGAGATCCGCGAAGCGGCGGCGATGGGCATCATCTGCGGCGTGACAACCAATCCTTCCCTGATCGCGAAAGAAGGAAAGGATTACGCGGAGACTCTGAAAGAGATCGCGTCGATCGTTGATGGACCGATCTCCGGCGAGGTCAAGGCTTCGACTGTAGACGCGGAAGGCATGATCAAAGAAGGACGCGAGATCGCTGCGATGCATCCGAACATGGTCGTGAAGATCCCCATGACCGCGGAAGGCCTGAAAGCGGTCAAGGTCTTAAGCGCAGAGGGAATCAAGACCAATGTCACGCTGATTTTCTCGGCAGGGCAGGCGCTGCTCGCTGCGCGGGCCGGCGCAACTTACATCAGCCCGTTCCTCGGACGTCTGGATGATGTGTCCACGGACGGCATTGCCCTGATCGAAGAGATCGCGGAGATCTTCTCCATGTATCCGGACATCAGCACCCAGATCATCTGTGCTTCTGTCCGGCATCCGATCCATGTGACCCAGTGCGCGCGTACCGGCGCCGATATTGCGACTGTACCCTATAAGGTTCTTATGCAGATGGTCAAGCATCCGTTAACGGATATCGGCATCGAGAAGTTTAAAAAGGACTATGAGGCTGTATTCGGTGCTTAAACTGCACCATAAATAAAAGTGATAGCTATCATTTGAAAATTAATTTTCGTTCACCGAAAGAACAGTGGAAGCGACACTTGAAATCACTGCCTCAAAGCGGTATATTTAACTACAGGAATAGATCTTCGTATCATTTGAAATGGTACATTTGATCGTGTTATCATTACTATGAAAGTCAGTGAGCCGAGCCTTTTGGCGAAGGCGACACGCTACTTTCATGTAAGGGCGTAGTGCCAACGAAGTTGGCATGAAGTTTAGTTTTAATATAGTCACATAGGAGGACAATCCAATGATTAAGACAATCGCAACTCCGAACGCACCGGCAGCAATCGGTCCCTACACCCAGGCTAAGGTAGTTAACGGCTTTCTGTTTGCTTCAGGTCAGGTAGCACTTGATCCGCAGACCGGCGAGATCGTAGGTTCCACCATCGAAGAGCAGGCTGAGCGCTGCATGAAGAGCGTCGGCGCTATCCTTGAGGCTGCTGGCACTGACTTCACCAAGGTAGTCAAGACCACCTGCTTCCTTGCAGATATGGCTGATTTCGCAGCATTCAACGCTGTATACGCAAAGTACTTCACCGAGAAGCCGGCACGTTCCTGCGTCGCTGTTAAGGAGCTTCCGAAGAAGCTGCTCTGCGAGGTTGAGGTCATCGCAGTCGTTGACTGATCTTTAAGATCATAGCGAAAGTTTATAAATAAAAAGACCCGCCGTGCCTTCATGGTACGGCGGATTTTTCAATCAATTCTTCTTGCACAATCCGTGAAAAGTGGTAAGATATAACTACGCGCTGTTAGTATATCGGTAATATGCGAGCTTCCCAAGCTTGAGAGGCGGGTTCGACTCCCGTACGGCGCTTATTTTTGTGCCTGAAAAGCCATTACTCTTCAGATGCCGTCAGGGCGAGCCGTAATCGATCTTCACGGCGGCATTGCTCTTTTTATTCCAGCTCTTATCTTTTTCGATCATTTCCCACTGGTCTTTTGTTCCCTTGAAATGGATCGTCTCAAGATCTTTGCAGTGAGAGAAAGAAGAGTCGCCGAGGCTCTCGACACCTGCAGGGATCGTTGCTTCCTTCAGTCCGCAGCCTGTAAAAACTGCATATCCGATGCTGTGAATGCTGTCCGGGATGTCAATCTTTTCGAGGCTTGTGCAGCATACAAAAGCAGCTTCTCCCATAGATTCGAGTCCATTGGGAAGTGACACTTCTTCCAGTCCCGTGCACCAGGCGAAAGCGGAGATGCCGATGTCGGTCACACCTTCCGGAATGCTCACCCCGGTAAGCTCCCGGCGGTTAAAAAACGCGGAGTCGTCGATACCGGTCACAGGATACCCGTCAAGCTTCGCGGGTATGCTGAGAGTGGTCTCACTGCCGAGATATTCCGTGATGGAAGCGGTCCTGTCTTCTGACAGCTCATAACGCCATTCACCGCTTTTATCGGGGACTCCCGGTCGGTTCGGGCGTTCGGCCTCTATCGTATAGGTTCCGTCTTCAGCACCTGTTAATACGATGGTTCCGTATTCCACACAGCTGAATACATCTGCGCTGCGCTCTGCCAGAAGGTCCAATATCTTTCCGGATATCCTTCGCTCCTGCGCATCCGTAACAAGCGCGATCTTCGGATCCGCGAGCGCAATCAGATCATCGGTGTTATCCTCATCGACGCCGTGGTGGGGTAGTTTGAGAATGTCAACCGGGCGCAGCGTGCTGTACTCGCTGACAAAGTACTTAATCCCGTCCTTCTCCAGGTCTCCGGCAAAGAGCGCGGAGTTTTTGCGGCAGCGCACGGTGGCGGCAAGGGAGCAGTCATTATCATTGTTCCCGTCATAGGCGATTCCGCTGGGATACAGCCTCCAGGCCGCGTTTCCAAGCCGGAACGAGGACTCTGTGCTCACCTGCGGGTAGGGCACCTTTGTCTCCTCCAACGCTGCCATCATGTTTTTATACTTTTTGCTGGTTCCGGTATAATCCGGCAGGTATACCTGCCCGATCGGGACATGGCGGATCACATCCGCGGCACCGCCCACATGGTCCTTGTCATAATGGGAAATGATGAGGACGTCGATCTTTTCGATCTCGTGTTCAGTAAGCCAGGAGAGTACCCTGTCTGAGGTGTTTTCATATCCCGTGTCGATCATGACCGTGCCGTCATGTGTCTCTGCCAGAATGCAGTCCCCTTTGCCGACGTCGATCATCGTTATCGTGAGGTTGGCATTGCTGTTCGCCGATGCGGCTTCCTGTGCGGTCTTAAGTCCGGCGGCTGACGTGACAAGCTGCGGCCGGAGAAGCATAGAGACTGCTGCGAGTATAAACAAAGCGGCGCGAAATTTCTGTTTCATTGAAACTCCCTCCTCCTCTTCATTATACTTCTTTTTCTGAAAATGCAAAACAGGCTGCGGGCAACATTGTCCACGACAGCGTAAAGTGTGAAAAACCACAGCAGCGCGCGGATTTACAAGCCCACCCGGCTGTGATAAGATGATTAATGATAGATAATAATGATAACAGTTTTGTTTATGAAAAGAGGTATCAGCATGTTCAGCAAACTGTTTCCTGCGGAAGAGCAGCTTAAAAACATTCAGACGTCACAGGGATTTGAGAGCCGCATTATCGCGTATACCCCGGAAGTGATGATGATGGAGTGGCATTTCATCGACTGCGGTCATGTTATCCCGCTGCACGATCACTATCATGTGCAGCTTTCATACATTGTGAAAGGTTCCGCGAAGGTCATCCTTGCGGACGGCTCCGAAAAGCTCTGCAAGGCCGGCGACGCGGCGGCGTTTGCGCCGAATGAAGCGCACAGTGTGATCACCGCAGAAGCGGATACGGTCATTATCGATGTATTCACACCGGTCCGGCTGGACCATCTCGCGAACCATAAATAAACAGGAAAGGAACCGAAGATGACAATGACGAAAATGGAACGTGTCCGCGCGGCTGTCACAGGCGGCCGGCCGGATATCCTCCCCTATTCTTTCTGGTCACATTTCCCGGGGATCGATCTGGATCCGGTGAAGCAGGCGGAAAAGACCTATGAGTTTTATCAGGAATATGACCTTGACCTGGTCAAGACGATGAATAACGGCATGTACGCGATCGAAGATCTCGGCTGCAAGGTCGATTACTCCGAGATCGTGCAGGGCGGCGCCGCGAAGCTCGTATATACTCCGATTCAGACGCCGGAGGACTGGGGCAGGGTGAAGTACTGCAGCCCTTCGGAGGGCGTGCTGGCGCGCGAACTCTACGCGCTGCAGCTTGTGCTGGAGAAACTGAAGGGAGAGAACGTACCGGTCATCTTCACGATATTTACACCGATCACCATCGCGGATAAGGTCTCCGGAAAGAGGGTCATGGCGGATATCCGCGACGGACATGGAGACCGCGTCAAAGAGGCGCTCCAGGTGATCACCGAGACCACTGCGGACCTCGCGAAGACCGCGATTGCAATGGGCGCTGACGGCGTCTTTATGGCCTCCCAGATGAGCACCTACGACGTTATGACGGCAGATCTGTACAGGGAATACGGCGAGCCGTACGACAGGCAGGTCCTGGAAGCCTGCAAGGGCGGATGGCTCAATACGATCCATGCGCACGGCAATAACATCATCTTTGAAGTCCTGAAGGACTACCCGGTCAATGTCTTTAACTGGCATGCATGGGAGACGCTGCCGAGCTTACAGGAAGCGCGGATGCTTACAGGAAAGTGTCTCATGGGAGGCATCATCCGTACGGATATCACGAGGGGCAACCGCAACGAGATCCTGGATCAGATCTTCAAGAGCTACGAGATCATGGGCGGACGCAACCACATCCTGACGCCCGGATGCGTGGTCCGCTATCCGCTGGATCCGGAAGTGCTTCATTTCGTCAGATCCGCAAAGGATATGGTCGAAGCGGCGTTCAAGGACCGCCGGTAAGACCGAGTGAGATATGTAAAAATAAAAGGAACCGTCGCATGATGATATGCTACCCCCAAGTAGGACAATGAAGCGGCGGTTCCTTTTTTAGCTTTATGCCAGTCTGCCAAGATCCATCTGCTCCACATCCGGACCTTCCGTGAGATAATCGCGGTCCAGATAGTATCCGAGGATGCGGACCAGGGCATCCAGATAGGGCGTTTCGACGCCGAGCTTTCGGCCGAGACGTACGATCGGTACCAGGCCGTAGGGGATGTCCTCGTTTAAGTAGCGGTGTTCAAGCGTCTTCGGACCCTTTGAAACTTTGTAGGAGGGATTTTCCTTCAGCGCGCTGTAGAGCGTGCTTTTTTTATCCGGCCAGAAACCGTTGATGATATCGAGCACGGAGACCGGGGCAACACCGAGCGCCCGGATCACGGCGCAGCGTTCCGCGTCGATCTGCTCTATATACTTCACGGTGCCGGCAGGAAGCGCGGTCCCGAACAGGGTATAGTCCTCCCCGTTTTCAAAGCGGGTGATGTTGAACAGGCTGATCGGGCCGTGGATCACGGGGTTGGAACCGTTGAGGGATGTATCGATCACGCTGCTTCCGGCAGTAAACTGCGGGAACACGGGGGAAAGCGCCTGAAGGACCTCACCGGTCTTTGGCTTGTCGGTGCAGGCCAGGGCAACGCCCTTTTTGACCGACTTGATATGGACGGCCGCAGCGGAGGGAGAGGAGCATAAGAAAAGCTGCGCGTTGGTCTCGCAGATACGGATGCTGTCTGCAGCCTCTGCGGACATACCTTCCCGGAGAATGCTGTCAAATTCCGCGGCACCCCAAAGGCCGTTAAAGATCAGTATGATCTGTCCGGACCGCAGATGTGAGCGCAGCGCCTTTGCGACCGGCGCGTGCCCGGATGCAGTCGTCTGTACGAGAATGACTTCGGCTTCGGACACAGCCTCGCCCGGATCCGTGAATGCTGGGATGTCAAAATGGCCCTCGACCGCGCCGGTGGCGTCGATGCCGCAGGCATTCAGCTGTTCCGCTTTCTTTTCGTCACGGCAGCAAAGTACCGCATCCTGTCCCAGGCTCTTAAGATATACGGCGGCAGCCTTTCCGGCGTTGCCGCCTCCGATGATCGTAAACTTCATAATGTCTTTTTCCTTTGTATATGAACAGTGCCGGCACCGGCCGGCACTTTCGTTTTATTGTCACTTTCCGTTATGCTTTGCTGCGTTTCAGCCATGCCTTGATATCACCCAGGAACGGGGAGATCAGGCAGAAGATGTTGAGCGCGATCAGGATCAGGCTGATCGGGTTCGTAAAGATGCCGGTGTTGCCGCTCTGGACTAAGAGCAGGGCGCGGCGGAAATGCTTTTCAACAAGCGCGCCGAGTATGAACGCCAGTACGAACGGTGCCATGGAAATACGGCTCTTTTCAGCGTAGTAACCGACCAGACCGAAGACCAGCATCAGAAACACGTCAAACAGCAGTCTGCGGATCGCAAAGGAACCGAGGACGGTAAATACCGCGATCAGCGGGATCAGTACCGAGTTCGGAATGCTGGTTACCTTGGAGAAGATCTTGCCGCCATACATACCGATGATGAAAATGCAGAGCTGGCAGAGGATCAGGCCGAAGAGCAGCGGGTAGACGGCATTGGCATGCTGCGTAAAAAGATCGGGACCCGGAACCAGGCCGTGAATGATCAGGCCGCCGAGGAAGACCGCCGCAGTACCGTTGCCGGGGATGCCGAGAGTCAGAAGCGGGACAAGAGAGCCGCCGACGACGGCGTTGTTTGCCGCGGATACGGAAGCAAGGCCTGTAGGCTCGCCCTTACCGAACTCCTCCGGATGCTTGCTCTGACGTCTTGCTTCACTGTAGCTTAAGCCGCAGGCAACCATGGAACCCGCCGCCGGAATGATGCCGACGATCGTGCCGATGATCGAAGACTCCAGGGTGATCTTGAGCATGCTCATGAACTCCTTCAGAGAAAAATCCGCCTTGCCGGAGACGGCTTCGTCCGGGATCGCGATCTGCTTCTTTCTGGAGGCAGCCAGTGAGAAGACCTGGGTGCAGCAGAAGAGGCCGATGACGCATGGAATCATCGGAACGCCTTCGTAAAGCTCCAGAAGGCCTCCGGTGAAGCGCAGGTCGCCGGAGATCGTGTCCATACCGACCGTGGCGAAGATAAAGCCGAGAGCGGCGCTTAAGAGTCCCTTCAGCATGACGTCCTTACTTAAGCCGATGATAATCGTGATGCCGAGCATCGAGGTAAGGAAAGTCTGCGCAGGGCCGAACTTGATCGCGATCTTGGCAAGCGGCGGAGCCAGGAAAAGGAGCGTGAATGCGCCGATCAGGCCGCCGATCGTCGCGGTGACGGTCGTAATGGCGATCGCCTTCTGACCCTGGCCTTTTTCGGTCATGGGATAACCGTCCATGACCATGAAGAAGGAGTCGGGCGTACCGGGCGTCTTGATCAGGATCGCGGTAATGTTGCCGCCAAAGGAAGCCGCCGCGTATACGGAGGCTAAAAGGATGAGGCCGGTGGAAGCCGGCATGGAAAATGTCAACGGGATGAAAAGGGCAACGCCCATCGTGGCGGTCAGGCCCGGGAGGGCGCCGATGATCGCGCCGACTACGGAACCGATCGCTATCCACATCAGATTGACGGGCTGCAGCGTTGTCAGAAAGTTTTCAAACATAATGATCCTTTCTATGTGTTCGATCATACCGGGAACGGTTTCTTATCCTCCGAATACCATACCCATGGGGATCGGGATTTTAAAGACCATGTAAAATACCAGGAAAATAAAGAGATCCATACCGAGCGCCACCGGGATCAGGACTTTCCAGTCCTTCATACCCAGAAAGCGCATGGAGCAGATGAGAAAGAGCGGCGTGGTAATATAAAGGCCGATCAGCCAGGTCGCTCCGATATAGGCTGCCATCATGGCTGCGAAGGTGATCACAATGCCTGAGCCGCTGTAGTCATAGCTGTCTTCTTCGCCCTTTCTGAGACGGCGGAGAACCAGCAGGACCGCGCCGACGATCAGGATACCGGCATAGACTCTGGGCATGATCCTGGACTGTTCCGTCGGGATCTTTCCGCTGTAAAAGATAAAAAGAAGACTGATGAGTATAATAACACCCGCCGTAATAAAATCATACTTCTGGGTTTTTTTCATTGCAGTTGGCTCCTTTGCCTAAGTGTTTTCAGTGAGAGGCGGCCAGGGCGAAAAGCGCCGCTGACCGCCGGAAATCTCAGTGCTGCAAATATGTGCCGCAGTAAAAGGATTCAACGCCCGGAAATTACTGCCACGGACGCTCAGCCCACTCAGCGCGCCACTGCGCGTCGAGGTCCTTGTAGATCTGGATCATGGATGCGGAATCCTGATAGTCCAGAAGAATGTTGGACTCCTCGGCCTTCTTGATGAACTCGGGGTTCTGCATGGCCTTTGCCATAGCTGCCTCGAGCGTCTTTACGATCTCGGGATCGGTGCCTGCCGGTACAGCCAGGGTTCTCATGGAGAACTGGTTGAAATCAAGGCCCTGCTCTGCGAAGGTGGGAACGTCGGGAAGGATCTCACTGCGTTCGGGGGAACCTACAGCGATCGGCTTGATGGTGCCCTGGTCAAGCTGGGTCATGATATCGCCGACATTCTGCCATGCGACCATGCAGTGTCCGCCGACGACTGCATTGATAGCTTCGGTACTTCCGTCGTAAGGAACGATCTGGAACTGAACGCCGCGCTCTGCAGCAAGCGTGTTGCACGCGCGGGCCTCGGATGTCTTCATACCGGTGGTAGCAACGGTGATCTCGCCCGGATGATCCTTTGCGTATGCGACCATGTCCTCAAGGGAATTGATCTCGCTGTCAGCAGCTACGACGACGCAGCCCGGGTCAGTAACCATGTTGCCGATCGGAATGAAGCTGTCGATGGTGAACTTGCAGGTGTCCGCGTTGGAGATCGGGAGCTGGAAGCACGGGGAGTTCAGCATACCGATGGTGTATCCGTCGTTCTTGGAGTTTGCAAGCGCGGTCCAGCCGATCTCACCGCCGCCGCCTTCTTTGTTCTGAACGGTTACGGATGTGCCGAGCTCATCCTCAAGATAGCTCGCAAGCAGACGAAGGTTCAGGTCTGTGGCGGATCCTGCCGCGAAAGCGACGATCGCGTCAATGTTCTTACCGCCCGGATATGCATCCGCTGCGGCAGCGGCCTGGGTCTCCGCAGCCTTGGTCTCTGCGGGCTGGCTTGATGCTGCGGGCTGGCTGCAGCCTGCAAGCAGGGAAGTGAGCATAAGGGCTGAAAGTAAAACAACGCCTATCTTCTTCATAGTGTCCTCCTGTATCATTAAAAAACAATGCTGCTTTTCTATTATTTTAGAGGATTATCAGTATTAATGCAAGCAACTTATAAGCGAATGTGAATGTTGAATAACATGTTTCATGCCATGGCGGCCCGCAGCAATGCGCAGCATTTTTATATGGATAAGTTGTTCCGATTATAGTACAATAAACTGTAAGGCAGCACACCTGATACAGCCAGTGACCGGAGAGACGAACAGCGTTCATCCGCAGATCTATATAAACAACAGGAGGTTAAAGCAGTAATGAAGAAGGTTATTTGTTTACTGACAGCGGCAGCAGTACTTTGCTTAACGGCATGCTCCATCAACTCACAGGGCTTTTACGGCAAGGATGAGGCACCCGCCCCGTTTGTAAAAGAGCAGGGCATTATCGCGGAACATGCTGCTCCGACGGAGTTTAACAACTGCGCGACATTTACGGATATGCTGAACCAGAAGTTCGCGTTTGCGCGCGGATACACCAACACGCAGCTTGACGGAACGGACGTACTGCTTCTTTCGGACGGTTTGTTCGAGATGGGCGACGGTACCGGCGCAGCAGTGAATACCGAGGTTTACTGCTATAAGGACGGCGCGCCGTATTATCTCGGATATGTGAAGTGCGGCGGTTCAGCCAATCCTCTGGCGGAAAAGGACGGAAAGCTTTATGCGGCCGGCCACCACTATATCGGAAAGATCACGGTCACGGACAATGAACTTGTGACGGTGGAAGAGGCATGGCAGACCTTTGATAAGAAGGGCAATGCAACCTATCACTACAATTCTGACGACGGCGGAGACTACAGCAGCCTCGTATCCGAGGAGGCGGAAAAGCTCTTTGACGCGCTTTTCAATGAATATGTGGAAGCGGAAACCGTAAAGTTCAATATTGTCGGCGCACCCTACAGCGGTTCGTTCCAGGAGATTTTCGTGGACTATGGAAATTCCGCGATCTACAGCGAAGCGGATATGGATGAGGCGACCGGACTGATCTTTGAGACTATCGGCAAATGGGACGGCTGTGAGCTGCATTCTGTCCGTTATGCAGGTGATGACAAGGTGACAGAGGAGAATCTCCGCTGGATGAAACAGCTGGGCCACGGCAAGGATTATGCGGACGTCATCTCTTTCCAGACAGATTTCCATTCACCGGTGGAAAGCGGCGGCGCCTGGGAGCCGGATAAGGAGTATGAGGACTATGAATGGTGGCTCGCCCGCACCGAAGGCGGAAGTTGGGAGCTTCTGACCTGGGGATACTAAAGACACGCCGGTTTTGCATTAAATAGGTGTATAGAGAGAGTTTATGAAGACAGATATCAGGGAGGCAAATACGATAAAGAGAATAACTGTGGTAATCCTCAGTGTCGTGCTGGCGGCGGCGCTGTCCGTCACGGCATTTGCTGCAGGCTGGCACCAGGACGGACATGGCTGGCGCTGGTATAAGGACGACGGCAGTATTTATGCCAACGAGTGGCAGTGGCTGGACGGGAACGGCGACGGTATCGCGGAGTGCTACTTCTTTGACGGGTCGGGTTACTGCGCGCAGAACACGGTGACGCCGGATCGGTATACGGTCAATGCTGAC
Source organism: Lachnospiraceae bacterium (assembly GCA_017455005.1). GTDB lineage: Bacteria > Bacillota > Clostridia > Lachnospirales > Lachnospiraceae > Avilachnospira. Next base: position 11,245 of record JAFTBX010000043.1, read on the forward strand.
GGTGCCTGGACCGTAAACGGCGTCGTACAGACGAAACGGGTCTCGACCGGGCCTTCCACGATCATGCCGGCAGGTTCCAACGGTTCCTTTGCGGCGGCGCAGGCAGCAGCAGCGGCCACTGCCGCGAACGCGCCTGCCATCAGCGACGGCCAGGCAGTCAGCATCGCCAACTACATGGCATGCGTTATGGATTTCCTGCCGAACAGCAGCGGACGCCTCTTCGGGACGGAAGTAAACCGGGCGGGGCTTTCCTATGATCAGATCGCGGCGATGACTTACTACTACGGAAAGTTTATCTCGGATCCTCGTGTGAGCACGGGGGCAGGTCCGGTCTTTGTCGGAAAGGAGAACCTTAAGGCAATCATGAAGGAAATCTACGGGACGGCGGCGAAGCCTGCGGTCGACAGACTCCTTGATAACGGTATGGACCTCGGAGATCAGCTGGCATTCAACTATCGTGATGATGCAGACGGGTATACGATTGTGGGAGGCTCCGTGCAGCATACGATCGAAAACGGCATGCTGAAGATCACGGCCGCGGTGCAGTCGACAGATTACTACGGTGAGGACGGGACCTTTATTGCGTGGTTTGCGCCGAACGGTGCTGCCGGCATGTACGGCTACCGTTTCGAAAGGATCGAGTTCAAGAAGTACAGATAAAAGAGAATTAAAGAAACCGTAAAAGAGCCTTTATTGTATTGGGCAGCGGAACATGTTATCCTACCGGCAGGAATGAATCCTGCCGGTTTTATTATTGAATAAGCTTCCGATGTGGAACAGCGCACAGCTTACACCGGCATCTCAGTCAGAAAAGGCGATAAAATGAAGATGAATATACGGAAACTATATCAAAGGATCGTGACAGCTGCCCTGGCGGGGGTGATGATACTTACGCCTGCGGCAACATTGACCGCACGGGCAAACGTCATCGTGAGTCCGAAAATACAGATCGGGGTCGGACCCGGCGGCTCGATGCAGGGCGTGGATACATCCTCACCGGACTGGGCGGACTATAAGGAGACCGGCGGATCGGCACAGGGCGCGATGCATATCAGCACGTTTATTCCGGCGAACTGTATCAACTCCTGTGCGCTGGATACGCCCAATCCGATCGTGCAGAACGTGGAGAAGTATTCTTATGACTACATGGTCAATGACCTCAACAGGCTGCAGCAGCGCTACGGCCGGAACATGACTTACCGCAGCCTTGCGACGACGGTGGACGGCCGGAACATCTACGAGGTCGTCATTGGCAACCAGAGCGCGGATACGCATATCCTGATCACGGCGTCGATCCATGCCAGGGAATATATCACGAGCAATCTCTGCATGAAGCAGATCGAGTATATCCTCGCCTATGCGGATAACGGAAGCTTCGACGGACGCCCCATGTACGCATGGCTCAACGAAGTCTGCCTGCATTTCGTACCGATGATCAATCCGGATGGCGTATCCATCAGCCAGTTCGGCGCGGCCGGGCTGCGCAACCAGAGCTTTGTGTCCGTACTGGAGCAGGCCTATGCCAATGATCTCGCCATGCAGCGCACCACGCTGGATTATGATACTTATCTGACCAAATGGAAGGGCAACGCGCGCGGCGTTAACCTGAACGATAACTTCAATGCGCTGACAGGACATATTTCCTACAGGACCGACCAGCCGTCCATGGATATCTACTACGGTACACCGGGATCGGAGATCGAGACGCAGGCGATGCAGCAGCTGATCGACGGACAGCATTTCAAGGCGATCCTGAACTATCATGCAACCGGAAGCGTCCTGTACTGGGATTTCACCGAGAACAAGCTCCGCGAGCACTGCCGGGATCTCGCCAACAACATCAAGGCAGTGTCGGGCTATCCGCTCCTGATCAACGGACAGGAGGGCGGCTCCATGAAGGCCTATGCCGGCACCCGCAGGAACCCGTCCACATCCATCACGGTGGAGGTCGGCGTATCCCAGTGTCCGGTGGATCCCGCGGAGATGGACGTCATCTGGGCACAGAACAAGTTTGTCCCGTTCTATACGATGAAGTGGGCAAAGGAAAAAGGGACATAAGCACAATCAGGATGCGATGCCTATCAAGGCTTCGCATCCTGATTTTTTATTGTGTTTCTTTTACGACAGTACGCTTGACAACCTCGGAAGACTGTGTTAATCAATAACTGTTAGACATGGCTAACTATGAGCTTGTAAGCATGTGTTAGCTCGAACTAACCATCGTTCTTTATATATCACTCTTTAAGGAGGATCGTTTATGGAGACTAAGCAAAAGGCCCCGTCTCCCATTGCCTGGGTACTGGGACAGACAGGAAACCATGGCAGTCAGTACGTTTTCAGCGTGCTGCTGGCAGTGGTCGGCGTCGGTTTTTCTGTTGCCCCTTATTTTATCGTGACTGAGATCGTAAAAGCATTGATGGAAGGAAACCGGGAATTCGGTTTTTACATGAGCCGCTGCGCCCTGATGGCCTTATTTTGGCTGTGTCGTGTGCTGTGTCATGCGTTTTCAACTGCAACCAGCCACAAGGCAACATTTGCCGTACTGGGAGAGATCCGCAAGCGATGCACTGAGAAGCTGGCGCGGATGCCTCTGGGCGCGGTACTCGAGCAGAGTTCCGGCGCTTTGAAAAACACGCTGATCGAGCGGATCGATTCGATCGAGACAACACTGGCGCATATCGTCCCGGAGTTCACGGCGAATCTGCTGATCCCGGTCATTATACTGACCTACATCTTTACGATCGACTGGCGCATGGGCCTCGCAAGCCTTGCCACAGTGCCGCTCGGGATGTTTTGTTATGTGTTTATGATGACAGGCAGTGCGAAGTTTTATGAACATACCGTGACGGCGACCAAGGCACTGAATGACACTGCGGTCGAGTACATCGGAGGCATCCAGGTCATCAAGGTCTTCGGAAAAACGAAAAGCTCTTATGACCATTTCGTTCATGACGCCTACGAAGCGGCACACAGCTTTATCGACTGGATGCGCGCAAGCATCATCCCGTTTACCTTTGCCATGGTGATCATGCCGGCGACGATGGTTTCAGTACTGCCCGTCGGCGGCTTGCTGGTGAAAGGCGGCAGCTTAAGCTCCGAAAACTTCGTCACGATCATCATCCTTTCCGTCGGTATCATCACTCCCATCATCACCATGATGAGCTACTCAGACGACTTTCGTACGATGGGCACGATCTTCGGCGAGGTGCGCGGCATCCTCGAAGCGCCGGAGATGGAACGGCCGAAAACAGGTGAAGCGCCACTCGGCAACAGTCTGCAGCTTCGGGATGTGCGTTTTTCCTACAAGGACAAGGAAGTCCTTCATGGCGTTTCCATGGAGATCCCGGAGGGGACATTTGTCGCGCTGGTCGGCCCCAGCGGCAGCGGCAAAAGTACCATCGCCAGACTCATCGCTTCGCTCTGGGATGTGAACGGCGGGCAGATCACGCTCGGCGGAAAAGACATCCGCGAGATTCCGCAGGAAGCTTATGCGGATATCGTCGCCTTGTTTCTCAGGACAATTACCTGTTTAACATGAGCGTCCGGGAAAACATCCGGCTCGGCAACCCGGAAGCCACAGACGATGAGGTTGAAGAGGCCGCAATGCAATCCGGATGCCATGACTTTATCATGGGCCTCGAGCAGGGATATGATACTGTGGTTGGTTCTTCCGGCGGCCATCTTTCCGGCGGGGAGCGGCAGCGTATCTCCATCGCCCGGGCCATGCTGAAGGCGGCGCCCATCGTGATCCTGGATGAGGCGACGGCCTATACGGATCCGGAGAATGAGGCGGTGATCCAGCGCTCCGTTTCGAAGCTGACGCAGGGAAAGACGCTGATCGTCATCGCGCATCGTCTCTCTACCATCACGGATGCAGACAGGATCTATGTA
>JAFTBX010000044.1 GCA_017455005.1 Lachnospiraceae bacterium
CGGAAGCACGCTGCGCTGCGGAATAGTTGCCGCCGCACTCGGTGTAGCCGGTGCCGCCGCGGACCGCACGGACGTCGCGCTCTTCGACCATGATCTTGACCGGGTTGATGCCCTGCGGATAGTACATGCCTGACGGAGCCAGGATGATCATGAACAGTGCATGACGAAGGGTGTGCAGACCGACGTTCTGGTCGTCACCGAAGATGACCGGACGGATGTAAAGGGAGGTACCCTCACTGTGCGGGACCCAGTCCTTATCAAGTTCAACGACCGTACGCATTGCCTCGACCATGAAATCGGGATCGATCTGCGGAAGACCGATACGCTCTGCAGAACGGTTGAGACGGTTCGCATTCTCATACGGACGGAACATCTGGATCTTGCCGTCGGCCGTACGGTATGCCTTCAGGCCCTCGAACACTTCCAGCGCATAGTGCAGCGCGGTACATGCCGGGCTTAAGGAAAGCGGTCCGTAAGGAACGATGCGGGCGTCATGCCAGCCCTGGTCGATATCCCAGTCCATCAAAAACATATGATCGGTGAAAACCTTACCAAATCCCAGCTTGGACTCATCTGCCGGCTTTGCCTTCGGATTCGGGTTCTTCGTGATCTTGATTTCCATTGTGACGTTACCTCCATTTTTATTTATTAAAGCATGCCGGCAAAAGCTGGCAATTAAAACATACCCTGTTACTGCTTCTTGATCCCCAGTTCCTCGCAGGCAGCTTCCCTCATCTTATACTTGAGGATCTTGCCGGCCGCGTTCATCGGGAATGCGTCTGTAAATCTAATATACTTCGGAACTTTGTGACGCGCAAGTCTCGACATGGAATACTCGCGGATATCCGCTTCCGTCAGCTTCGAGCCTTCCTTCAGGATGATGCATGCCATCGCTTCCTCGCCGTAACGCTCATCCGGTACGCCGATGACGGAAGCGTCCTGAACTTCCGGATGGGTGAGCAGGAACTCTTCGATTTCCTTGGGGTAAATGTTCTCGCCGCCGCGGATGATCATGTCCTTCAGGCGTCCGGTGATCCGGTAGTTTCCGTCCGCGTCTCTGCAGGCGAGGTCTCCGGAGTGGAGCCAGCCTTCCGCGTCGACGGTGTCCTTGGTCTCCTCGGGCATCTTGTAGTAACCCTTCATCGTGTTGTAGCCCTTGGAGCAGAACTCGCCGTTGACGCCGTCAGGCACTTCCTCTCCCGTTTCGGGATCGATGACCTTACACTGTACATGCGGGAAGTCATATCCGACCGTCTCCGTACGGAGCTCCAGGCTGTCTGTCCATGCGGACATCGTGCTGCCCGGTGACGACTCTGTCTGGCCGTAAACGCTGACGATGCCGGTCATGTTCATCTCATCCGGCTGCGCGGCCCGGCGCATCAGCTCCGGCGGGCATCCGGCACCTGCCATGATGCCGGTACGCATATGTGAGAAGTCGGTCCGGCGGTAGTCCTCGTGGTTGAACATCGCGATGAACATCGTCGGTACGCCGTTGAAGCAGGTGATGCGCTCCTGACGGATGCAGGCAAGCGAGGTCTTGGCAGAGAAATACGGCATCGGGCACATGGTCGTTCCGTGCGTCATGGAGGACGTCATGGAAAGCACCATGCCGAAGCAGTGGAACATCGGTACCTGGATCATCATGCGGTCCGCAGTGGAAAGCCCCATACGGTCGCCGATACACTTGCCGTTGTTGACAACATTGTAATGGGTCAGCATAACGCCCTTCGGGAAGCCGGTGGTGCCGGAGGTGTACTGCATGTTACAGACGTCATCCGGACGGACCTTTGCGGCCATCCGCGCGATCTCCTCTGCCGGTACGGAATCCGCCCTTGCAAACGCCTCATCAAAGGTCAGGCATCCCGGCATCCGGAATCCTGCTGTAATGACGTTTCTCAGGAACGGAAGGCGCTTACAGTGGAGCGGCTTGCCTGGCTTGCTCTTTGCGATCTCCGGGCAGAGCTCGTTGATGATCTCGCGGTAGTTGGAGTCCAGCGCGCTCTCGATCATGACGAGCGTATGGGTATCCGACTGGCGAAGCAGGTACTCTGCCTCATGGATCTTGTAGGCGGTGTTGACTGTGACCAGTACGGCGCCGATCTTGGTCGTTGCCCAGAAGGTGATGTACCACGCCGGGACATTGGTAGCCCAGATCGCGACCTTGGATCCGGCCTTGACGCCCATGGATACGAGCGCTCTCGCGAAGTTATCGACATCCTCGCGGAACTCCTCGTAGGTCCTTGTATAGTCGAGCGTCGTGTACTTGAAGCAATACTGGTTCGGAAACTCTTCCACGACACGGTCGAGGACCTGCGGGAAGGTCAGGTTGATCAGCTCGTCCTTTTTCCAGATGTACTGTCCCGTTCCGTCGTGATTTAAGTATCTCGTGCGTTTCTTGCCGCGTGTATCCTCGTAGCGGTTCATGTAGTTGACGAAATACGGGAAGATGATTTCCATGTCCTGAAGGTCGTCCATCCAGCTGCGCTTCCATTCGAGGGAAATGTAGCCGTCATAGTCGATGGAACTTAAGGCCCGCATGAACTCGTCGATCGGCATGTTGCCCTCGCCGATCAGGTTGTAGGTCTGGCTGTCATCCGAATCACGCATATGGACATGACGGACATAAGCGCCGAGGTTGCGGATCGTATCGGCCGGAGACTCCTGCTTGTCGCGGTAAGGATGGTGGACATCCCAGAGGGCTGCCAGCTGGTCGCAGGCATAATCATCCATCAGGGAGCGGAGCCTTGCCGTATCCGAGTAGATGCCGCAGGTCTTCATCAGGATGGCGATCCCCTTCTCCTCCGCATAGGGAAGCAGCATATCCAGGTTCTCGCGGACCAGGTCTTCATTTTCATACTCCGCCTTAACGCTCACATAGGGGACCGACATGTTGCTCGCTGCGTCGATCAGTTCCTTGAGGAGGCGGATGTAGTCGTCACGGTTCTCGGCGTTGCGGGAAGCATTGCCCACGCCGCCGTCCTCCGCGGCTATATCAATGGATGTATCGAACACCGGGATCTCCAGCTTCTTCTCATGAAGCGCGCGGGCAGTCGCCTGGGTGTTGTATTTATGGAACGGGCCG
>JAFTBX010000045.1 GCA_017455005.1 Lachnospiraceae bacterium
AAAATACATGATTTTCGAAACACAGCTCCGAAACGAGCGTGCGGCAAGGGGGGGTGATCACGTGGTTTCGATGAAGGATATCGCCAGAGAGTGCCGTGTTTCCGTTGCGACCGTCAGTAAAGCGCTGAACGGACAGCCCGATATCGGAGCCGAGACCCGGGAGCGGATCGTACGCAAAGCCGAAGAGATGGGTTACATGGCGAACTCCGCCGCAAGAGCACTGAAAACAAATCGGACTTACAACATTGGCGTGCTTTTCGTGAATTCCAGAAACGGCGGTCTTGCACATGAGTTTTTCTCCATGGTGCTGGACGGGATCCGGGAACAGGCTGAGGAAGCCGGCTACGATATCACATTCATCAACCGCAACCTCGGGCAGAAGCCCGGCACCTATCTGCAGCATTGCCTGTACCGCGGTGTGGACGGCGTGGTGATCGCATCCGCCGACTTCGCGGATCCGATGATCCTGGAACTTGTGAATTCGCAGCTGCCGGTCGTAACGATCGACCACATGTTCAATGGACACATTTCCGTTATGTCCGACAACATGAAAGGCATGGACGCCCTGGTCCGGTACGCAGCGTCCAAAGGACATAAGAGGATCGCGCTGATCCACGGCGAACACACTTCTGTCACACAGGCACGGCTTTCGGGGTTTTACAGAGCCTGTGAGGATCTGGGGATTACGCTCGATGATGACCTGATCTTAGAAGGCAGGTATCATGACGCGGAAGAGTGCTATGCGCTTACGAAGAGAATCCTTGCGCGGCCAAAACTTCCGACATGTATCTTTTTCCCGGACGATTACTCTTATATCGGAGGCTATAACGCGATCCGGGAAGCGGGATTGAAGGTGCCTGAGGATATCTCCGTCATCGGATATGACGGGATCCCTCTTTCAAGGATCCTGAGTCCGGTACTGACGACCTGGCAGCAGAACAACGGAGGCCTGGGACGGACCGCGGCGGAGAGACTGATCGAGCTGATCGAACGCCCAAAGACGGCGATCCTCGACCGGGTCATCATCCACGGTTCCATGCAGGAAGGCGGATCAGTGGCCGACATTGGCAGCAAAAAGAAAAAATAACCGTTTCAGCCGCGCGGCATATAACTGCAGCGGCAAAATGGCAGGAACACATAAGGGAAGATGTGGACATCAGTTAAAAACAGGGAGACCTGTTTCGATAAGTAAAGTAATCATGTATACCTTAACAGGAGGATGGTTCTTATGAAAAAAAGACTTACGGTACTTGCAACAGCAATGGCAGTAGTAACTGCACTTACAGCCTGCGGCGGTTCTCAGCCTGCAGCGACTACGGCAGCACCGGCAGAGACGACGGCAGCGGCAGCTACAGAGGCTCCGGCAACAACGGAAGCTCCGGCTGCGGAAACAGCAGCAGCTGCGGAAGAAAGCAGCGAAGGCAAGGTTTTCAATATCTACGCATGGAACGAAGAATTCAAGGGATTCTTTGAGAAGTACTACACGGTTCCGGAGGGCGTGACGGTCAACTGGATCATCACCCCGAGTGACAACGGCGCATATCAGCAAAAGCTGGATGAGGCACTGCTGAATCAGGCAAATGCTGCCGACGATGAAAAGGTCGATATGTTCCTCGCAGAGGCAGACTACATTCTTAAGTACGCTGGATCCGACGCGACACAGGATGTCACGGCACTTGGCGTCAACGATTTCTCCAACACCTATAAGTACACCGTACAGGCGGCTTCCGATAATAATGGCGTAGTGAAGGGCGTATCCTTCCAGTGCTGCCCGTCAGCATTGATCTACCGCCGTTCGATCGCTCAGGATGTACTCGGCGTTTCCGAGCCGGATGAAGTCCAGGCGAAGCTCGACAGCTGGGATAAGTTCAACGCAGTTGCAAAGGACGCCAAGGACAAGGGCTACTACATGACCGCATCCTTCGCTGAGACCTATCGTGTATTCTCCAACAACTGCACGATGCCCTGGGTAGACGCTGATAACAACCTCCAGTTCGATCCGCAGATCGAGGCATGGATCGCACAGACCGAGGACTTCATTAACAATGATTACACCCTTACTGCAGGCGTCTGGGATGATGAGAAGAACAAACAGATGTTCGCAGACGGCAAGACGATGTGCTTCTTCGGCCCGGCATGGTACTTCAACTTCTGCATGGGCAATGCACAGGATCCTGAAAAAGGCTGCTCCGGCGACTGGGCGATCTGCGAAGGACCGGCAGCTCATTTCTGGGGCGGTACCTGGCTGATGGCACCGGCAGGCACGGACAACCCGACCATGCTGGCTGACATCATGAATACCTTTATTAACGACGAGGAAGTCTGCTCCGCTCTGGTAGCAAACGAGGCACAGTTCTCCAACAACCAGAAGGTCAACGCGAAGTTCGCGGAAGACGAGAGCTACGGCAATGAGTTCCTGGGCGGCCAGAACGACGTCGCAGTCTTCTCAGAGATGACCGACAACATCGTATGGGAGAACCACACCATTTACGATCAGCTGCTCAATGAGGGTCTGCAGAACCAGCTGCAGGAGTACTTCAAGGGTTCAGTTGATAAGGACACTGCACTCAAGAACTTCTATAACTACATCAACGAGACTTACCCGGCGATCAACACTCCCTGACTTTAATCAACGGAAGGCTGACGGGTGACCGGACATACAGCGAATGCCTGCATGCCCCGGAAAGGATAAAACTACGGAGGCAAGGCGTCATGCCTTGCCTCGTCTCATAGAAACAGGCGGTGGAGAAAGGATATGAGCAAACCGAAAAAAGAAATCAAAGGCGGAAATGTCAGCAGCGGAAAGTGGGGGTATCTCTTCATTCTGCCCTTCTTTATTGCCTATACCTTCTGTACACTGATTCCGCAGCTGATGACATTTTACAACAGCCTGTTCATGAACTACCGTGACGGCCTGACGCAGGTCGGTCCGAAGTTCGTCGGGCTGCAGAATTACATCACACTTTTTACACCGGATAACTCCGGTTCGATCGGCATTTTAAAGTACTTCGGAAACACCATTGTCCTGTGGCTCATGGGTGCGGTCCCGCAGATCGTGATCGCCATGCTGCTGGCGGTATTCTTTACGAGCTATAGACTCAATATCAAGGGACAGCAGTTCTTTAAAACAGTCATCTACATGCCGAACCTGATCATGGCGTCAGCGTTCTCCATGTTGTTTTTTACCCTGTTTTCACCGGTGGGACCGGTCAACCAGGTGCTGCTCGCATCAGGCTGGGCGGATAAGGCCATAGATTTCCTCAACATCAAAGTCAGCGTCCGGCTTCTGATCTCGCTGATGAACTTCCTGATGTGGTTCGGCAACACGACGATCCTGCTGATGGCAGGCATCCAGGGCATCGACCAGTCGCTCTTTGAGGCGGCGCAGATCGACGGCGCCAACTCCTGGCAGATTTTCTTCAAGGTGACGATGCCGCTGCTTTCTCCGATCCTTGTTTATACAGTCATTACGGCTATGATCGGCGGCCTGCAGATGTTCGATGTGCCGCAGATCCTGACCAACGGACGGGGCATGCCGAATCGTTCCAGCATGACCATGGTCATGTACCTCAACAACTACCTGACGACCAGCAAAAACTATGGTATGGCCGGTGCGGTGAGCGTGGTGCTGTTCATCATATCCGCAGTACTGAGCCTGGTCGTGTACAGCTCTTTGTCAAAACAGTATAAAGAGCCGAAGCGTCACAGAAAGTATTGACAGGCAGCTTACAATGCAGGCTGAGAGTCTTATTTCAGGAGGTAATGACTATGAGGAATAACGAAGAGAGCGAGAGAGGAAGGCTGCATCTGATGATCACGAGGATCGTTGTCTATGCGATCCTGATCTTTCTGTCCTTCCTGTGCCTGTTCTTCTTTTACATGCTGATCATCAACTCGACGCGTTCAAACGCCGAGCTGCAGGCGGGCTTTTCTGCCCTGCCGCAGGGTCATTTCATAGAAAACTTCAAAAACGCCTGGACGGATGCCTCCATCAATATCCCGCGGGGCATGCTGAACAGCTTTATCATCGCGTCCTGTACGGCAGTGCTTACGACCTATTTTTCCGCGCTGACCGCTTACGGCATTCACATCTATGATTTCAAGCTGAAGAAACCGGCGTTTTTGTTCATCATGGCGGTTATGATGATCCCGCCGCAGGTATCGGCTGTCGGCTTTATCCAGCTGATGTTCAAGCTGAAGCTCACCAACAATTACCTGCCGCTCATCGTACCCAGCATCGCGGCACCCGTTGTTTTCTTTTACATGAAGCAGTACATGGAAAGCGTCCTTCCGATCGAGATCGTCGAGTCGGCGAGGATCGACGGGGCGAGTGAGTTCCGGACATTCAACCAGATCGTGCTGCCGGTTATGAAGCCGGCGATCGCGGTACAGATGATCTTTTCCTTTGTGCAGTCATGGAACAACTACTTCATCCCGGCGCTGCTCCTGGACAAGGCCGAAATGAAGACCGTCCCGATCATGATCGCGCAGCTCCGTTCCGCAGACTATTCCAAGTTTGATATGGGCAAGGTATATATGTTCATTCTGCTTGCGATCCTGCCGGTGCTGATCGTTTACCTCATCCTTTCCAAGTTCATCATCAAGGGTGTGACGGCCGGCGCGGTCAAAGGCTAAGGAGAAAAAATGTTAACAGATAAAGGATTCTACAGGGGCATCAATCTTGGCGGATGGATGTCCCAGTGTGATTATAGCGAAGAAAGGCTGAACGGGTTCATCAGGGAAGAGGACTTTGCCCGGATCTCGGACTGGGGTCTTGACCATGTGCGGCTTCCGGTCGATTATAATGTCGTGCAGCGGTCGGACGGATCGCTTCGGCCGGAGGGCTTTGAGCGTATCGGCAGGGTGCTTTCGTGGTGTGAAAAGTACGGCCTTCGCATGGTGCTTGACCTGCATAAGACGCAGGGGTTTTCCTTTGACGCGATGGAAGGGGAAGCCGGATTTTTTGAAAATGAAAAATACCAGGAACGCTTTTATGCGCTCTGGACAGCGTTTGCGGAAGCTTTTGGCGGAGCCCATGAAAAGATGGCGTTTGACCTTCTGAACGAAGTGACGGAAGAGCGGTTCCTTCCGGCATGGATGCGGATCGCAGGGGAATGCGTCCGCAGGATCCGTGCTTTTGCGCCGGAATCGGAGATCCTGGTCGGAAGCTACCACCATAACGGCGCAAGAGAGGTGCAGTACCTGATGCCGCCCTTTGACGCGCATACGGTCTACAACTTCCACTGTTACGAACCACTGAAATTCACGCACCAGGGAGCACATTGGGACACGGGACTGAACCGGGCAGACCGCTTTGCCTTCGAAGAAAGCGGCGCATCTGAAGCGTATCTGGAAGAACTGATGCGCCCGGCCGTGGAAAAGGCGGGAAAAGAGTGCGCGGAGCTATACTGCGGCGAGTACGGCGTCATCGACATCGTACCGACATCGGAAGCGCTCAAGTGGTTTAAGGCGATCCACGAGGTCTTTGAGAAGCATAAGATCGCCAGGGCAGTCTGGAGTTACCGTGAGATGGACTTCGGACTCGCGGACGAACGCTGGGATAAAGACCGCAGGGAACTGCTTAAGTATCTTTGAAAACAATTTAAAATGATTATCTGGATAGGGGATGTGCCGGCAAGGGATAGAGTGGGTCGGAACATCCCCTTTCTGCGGACGTCGGCGGCCCGCAGCGGGGGATACTCCGGCCGGTGTAAAATGCTGGTTTCCCATGTGGACGAGGTCTTCAATCTGTGCTACAATAAGTCCCATGATTTTAGCAGTCAACGAATTATATAAAAGTTATGACGGAAAAGACATCCTTCGGGGTGTCTCTTTCCACATGGAAGCACATGACAAGCTGGCAATCACCGGCATCAACGGCGCGGGCAAAACGACCCTGCTGAGACAGATCATCGGCGAAGAGCATCCGGACAGCGGCACCGTCGTCATACCGAAGGAAGCGAGGATCGGGTACCTTTCCCAGATCCCGGACATCGAGTCGGATCGTACGATCTATGACGAAGTCATCAGTGTCAGGAGCGACCTTTTGGAGGCGGAGAAAACGCTGCGGGATCTGGAACTGAAGATGCAGCATGCGGCTTCGGAGGAAGCGGGCAGTGCCTCTGCCGGCGATGTTTTCGACCGGTATGCGACGCTTTCCCACCGCTTTGAATCGGAAGGCGGTTACGCGCTTCGTTCCAATGTTGTCGGTATCCTGAAGGGACTCGGCTTCCGGGAAGACGAGTTCGATAAGAAGGTTTCTGTCCTTTCCGGAGGGCAGAAGACCAGGCTTTCTCTCGGCAGACTCCTTTTGGACTCTCCCGACATCCTGATCCTGGATGAGCCTACGAACCACCTGGATATCGATTCCGTCGCATGGCTTGAAGGATATCTCCGTTCCTGGAAGGGAGCGGTGATCATCGTTTCCCATGACCGGTATTTTCTGGATCGCATTGTCAACAAGGTCCTGGATATCGAAAACGGCCACGCAAGGCTTTATACCGGCAACTATACGGCGTTTGCGGAAAAGAAAGCGGCGCTCCGCAAGGATCAGATGCGCGCCTGGCTCAACAATCAGGCGGAGATCAGGCATCAGCAGGAAGTCATTGATAAGCTGAAGCGCTTCAACCGTGAAAAGTCGATCAAGCGCGCGGAATCACGTGAGAAGATGCTCGCGAGAGTGGAGCGCGTGGACAAACCTTTTGATGTGGACGATGCGATGCGGCTGCATTTTACGCCGTCCAAGCTCTCCGGAAAGGATGTGCTTTTTGCGGACGGACTCGGCAAGTCCTATGGTGACCTGGAGCTTTTTGCGGGCGTGGACCTGGACGTAAAGCGCGGCGAGAAGCTTGCAATCATCGGCCCGAACGGAACCGGCAAGACGACGCTCCTGAAGATCATCAGCGGAAATGAGGTGCAGGATGAAGGCGAGCTGGAGTTCGGTTCCAGGGTCGAACCTGCTTATTACGACCAGGAGCACCAGGTGCTGAACCCGGATAACACGGTCTTTGATGAGATCTCCGACGCCTATCCTTACATGAACAATACGGAGATCCGAAACCTCCTGGCTTCGTTCCTCTTTACCGGTGATGACGTCTTCAAGATGGTACGAGATTTATCGGGCGGTGAAAAAGGCAGGCTTTCCCTCGCGAAGCTGATGCTTTCGAAGGCAAACCTCCTGCTGCTGGATGAGCCGACAAACCATCTGGATATCACTTCCAAGGAGATCCTGGAGGAAGCGGTCAGAAACTACGAGGGTACGGTCATTTATGTATCGCACGACCGTTACTTCATCAACCGCACGGCCTCGCGTATCCTGGAACTCGATCACAGGCACTTTGTAAACTACCAGGGCAACTACGACTATTATCTGGAAAAGAAAGCGGACCCGACTTTTGACGCTTCGAAGGCGATCAGCGGAAAGCTGCAGGAAAGAGATACAGCCGCCTTTGGTGCGGGCAATGCAGCCGTTCCCGGTCAGTCAGGCGGAAAGCCTGCGGCGGCGCCGGCCGCGGGGGATAACGGCAGCACAGAGGCTGCTGACAAAAAGCCCGCTTTAAGCTTCCAGGAGCAAAAGGAGAGGAAGCAGCAGCTGCAAAAGCTCCGTACGGCACTTGCGGCGTGTGAAAAGGAGATCAACGAAAAAGAAGCGGCGTCTGAAGCGATCGATGAAGAAATGGCAAAGCCGGAGGTGGCGGTCAATTCCGCGAAGCTGAATGAGCTCGCCAAAAAGAAGGACGGGCTTACCGAAGCGCTGGAAGAGCTTTATCTTCGCTGGGAGGAGCTTTCAGAGTCGGTGGAGAACTTCTGAGTTAAGAATTAACGGTTTACATAAGTCTGTTTCATCGGCGGTACATTTCCCGTCGGATGCCATAAGGAGGACTTACCATGCGTATCAAACAATATCCCAAACTCAGGCGGGTGCTGGCTGTCTGCGGGCTGATCCTGATCATCGGCCTGCTCGTGGCAGCGCTGGTCACCATGGTCAGCGGCAAAAATCCCGGCCTTGCGATGGCTCTTTTCGGGTGCCTGATCATGCTGTCCATCATCATGTGGGTCTTCCTTAGCTATGTGAGAAGGCACATGGAGGACGAGTGACGTCTGACAGCCGGTTTTAAGAGAGAACCTGTCACAAAGAATAATGCTTTTTATCCCCTTTCGCGGGCCTCAGACGTCCGCGGAAGGGGATTTGTATGTCCGCCTGTGACAGAGTGAATACTCTTTTTCAGTTTTATAAAGTATTTTGTAAGAAACGACTCTTTTTCATAAATTGTTTCCCCCTATATCTTGTGGTAAGATATATACGTAAATCTATGTCAAGAAGTAAATCTTGCATATTCGTCCGGCTGCGGCGCCGTGAAAAAGGCTGCAGGCAGACGGAAAAGGAGACGAAGATAAGGATCAGATGAAATTTACCAGAAATGCGGTCAATGACCGTCTTGAGGAGATCATATACGGCGACGTTAAGGCAGAAAACCAGCGGATACACGCAATGAAGCTGTTCATCGTGTTTATCGGCCTTTTATCATGCCTTTGCGTAGGCGCGCTCGGCATCGGAATGGTGCTCGGCATCATCGACAATGCACCCGATATCGAGACGCTCAATTTCTCACCCCAGGGTTATGCAACGACGACTTACAATACCGACGGAAACCTGGTTGCCACGCTCGTGCAGGAAGGATCAAACCGGGAGGAAGTGGTTTATGACGAACTGCCCGAGGATCTGATCAACGCGTTTGTGGCCATTGAAGACCAGCGCTTCTGGCAGCATAACGGCATTGACTTCAGGTCTATCACGCGTGCCGTACGCGGCGTTCTGACCGGCGACAGCTCAGCCGGCGGCGGTTCAACGCTGACGCAGCAGCTGATCAAAAACAATGTTTTTGCCGGCGGCAACGAAAAGGGCTTTGAACTCTACGAACGTAAGTTCCAGGAGTGGTACATCGCGCTCAGTCTGGAAAACCAGCCCGGGATCGATAAGAAGGAGATCAAAAAGCAGATCCTGGTCGACTATCTTAACACGATCAACCTCGGCAACAATACTCTGGGCGTCAAGGTCGCGGCGTGGCGTTATTTCGGCAAGGACGTAAAGGATCTTGATCTTGCGGAGTGTACCGTTCTGGCATCCATCACCAAGAACCCCTCAAGACTCAACCCGCTCCGGCATCCGGAGGAGAACCAGGAGCGCCGTCTTCAGGTCTTAAAGAACATGGTGGAGCAGGGCTACATCACCGAGGAGCAGCGGAAAGAAGCGGCAAGCATGTCGGTCTATGACCGCATCCAGGCAAACGACGCGGAGCGCGGTGCCGATGAGTCTGTTTACAGCTACTTTACGGACGCGCTGATCGATCAGTGCATCCGTATCTTCAAGGAGCGGCTGGGACTGACCGAGGCCGAGGCCAAGAACCTTCTTTATTCCGGCGGCCTGAAGATCATGACGACGCAGGATCCGAAGCTGCAGCAGATCGTGGATGAAGAGGTCAATAATCCGGATAACTATGATACCGCGAAGTACAGCATCAAGTGGCGCTGCTCGATCCAGCACAAGGCGGAAGGCCTGAAGCATTACAGCGAGTATGACATCGAAAAGTACGCGAAGACCATCAAGGGAAGAGCGGGCTACGACGGACTGTTCCGCAGTGAAGAAGCTGTCGATGAACTTCTGGATGAGTACAAGGCGTATATAATGAACGAAGAGGCGGGAGACGAGATCATAGCGGAGACGCTGGACCTTACTCTCCAGCCGCAGGTTTCTTTCGTTCTGATGGACCAGAAGACGAAAGAGGTCAAGGCCATCAACGGCGGCCGCGGTGAAAAGAAGTATTCACTCACGCTGAACCGCGCGTATAACGCGTACCGGCAGCCCGGATCCGCGTTCAAGGTCGTGACAAGCTTTGCGCCCGCCATCGAGGAAAACGGCGCGACGCTTGCGACAACGTATTATGACGCGGAGTACGAGCTTGGCAACAAGCGCTTCAAAAACTGGTGGAAGGACGGTCAGTATTTCGGCTATTCCTCCATCCGTGACGGCATCGAGTTCTCCATGAACATCGTAGCCGTACGCTGCATGTACGAGACAGTCACGCCGGCAGAAGGCGTCAATTTCGCAAAGAAGCTCGGCATCACTTCCCTGCTGGAAGAGGATAACAATCCCGCGACCGCGCTCGGCGGCATCACCAAGGGCGTCAACAATATTGAACTGACCAATGCCTTCGCGGCGATCGCTGACTATGGCATGTACGGCGATTATAAGCTCTTTACTAAGATCTATGACCACCGCGGCAATGTGCTGATCGACCTGACGGAAGAACCCGAGAGCAGGGTCATGAAAGAAACGACGGCGTTCCTGCTGACCGACGCCATGAAGCGCTCTACGGAGTCGCATTCGAAGTGGGCAAGGAGCTTTACGGTCAACAACACTTCGAGCCGTTCACACCTTGACAACATGGTCTGCGCCGGCAAATCCGGCACGACGACCCGCAACAACGACGTATGGTTTGTCGGCTTCACGCCGTACTATACGGCCGGCGTATGGGCGGGCTGCGATGACAACCAGTCCCTAAGCGACAACGCGACAGGGCAGTATAACGGCGGCACTTCCTTCCACAAGGATATCTGGCGGAAGATCATGACCAGGGTCCATGAGGGACTGGAGAACGTCGGCTTCGAAAGACCTGATGACATCGTGGAGTTGCAGGTCTGCCGCAAGAGCGGAAAGCTCCCGCACGCGGGCTGCATGAGCGATTACCGCAGCGGTTCCAACGCCGTTTATACCGAGTATTTTGACATCAATAACGTACCGACTGAGACCTGCGATCATCACGCTTACAACGGCAGTATCATCGTGCCGTCCGCTGACTCAGGCAAGTATACCGACGACAGTTACTGGGTGCCGCCGGAGCCGGAAGAGGATGAAACGGAAAGCGAGCCCGACGAGGGCAGCGCAGGTACTATATCAGACGGACCGACAGATGCTCCGGGCGTTTATCTTGCGCCCGGCGTGGAGATCGGTCCGCAGGCAGGACCGGGAGGGGCCTGATGAGAAAAGGGAGACATCTCTGGGAAAACAGATTTTCCAAACAAAGACTGATCTTAGCCGCTGTAGCAGCCGTGGTCTGCGTCGGCGGGATCATACATGGTATACATACCGGACTCGGCACCTGGAGTACGGATCCGGAGGCTGAAACGGAGGAAGAAACGATCGCGGTCATCGAAACGATCCCCGAAGAAGAACTCGAAGAGATGCGGCTGCAGGAGCAGTTTGATGACATCACTTCGGAGTACGGGACGCTCGGCATCGTATCGGTCGACGGATATATCAATGTCCGCAAGGAACCGGACAGCGTTGATATGACCAACATCATCGGCCAGCTCAGCGACGGCGCTGCCTGTGACATTCTGGAAGAGGACGGCGAATGGGCGCACATCCGTTCCGGCGGCATCGAGGGCTGGGCCGCGTCACGCTATATCCTTACGGGTGAGGACGCCGTTGCGAAAGGACGCGAGAACCTTGCAGAGCGTGTGATCATCGACGAGCCGGTCCTGAACATCCGTTCGGCGCCGGAAATCGATCCTGCCAATGTTGTCGGTAAGGCAAGGCAGGGCGAGCGTTACGTGCTGATCGAAGAAGAAGGCGACTGGGCCAGGATCGAAGCGGACTTCAGTGATACGCTGGACGAAGCGTGGCTCAAGGTCAACGGCGATGACGGCTCGGTCAACGCGCATGTCGCGATGGCGCTGGACGAAGCCCGCAAGCTGGATCTCCGCCAGATGGCACTGACACAGTACGACAACATCGTTCTTGCATATACCGACGGCTACATCAATGTACGCGAGGAACCGAAGGATGACGGCATCAAGAACATCTGCGGCAAGTTCGTAAAGGGCTGCGGCGGCGATCTTCTCGACACCGTGGAAAATGAGTCCGGCACCTGGTACAAGATCAAGTCCGGTCCGGTGACCGGATGGGTCAGCGCGAAGTACTGCCTGACCGGGCAGAGCGCGAAGGATACGGCACTGGATTACGCGGTGCTGACGGCATTTGTAAATGTAGACGCGCTCAACGTCCGGGCGGAACCGTCCCTCGACGCAAAAGTCTGGACGTCGATCACCAAAAACCAGGCATACGAAGTGATCACGCAGTTTGACGGATGGGTCGAGATCAACCTGGATTCCGAAGACGCGGATGACAAGGCGTTCATCTCCACCAGAGACAATAACGTGGAGGTCCGTTACGGACTGCCGGAGGCCATGGAGTATTATCCGGCCGTAGAGGCGGCCAATGCCGCGGCGGCATACCGCAACTCCATCGTCAACTACGCCTGCCAGTTCATCGGCAATCCGTATGTCTGGGGCGGCACCTCACTTACGAAAGGCTGTGACTGTTCCGGATTTACCCAGAGCGTCATGGCGCACTTCGGCATCTCACTGCCGAGAGTCAGCCGCGCGCAGGCCAAGAGCGGCCAGAAGGTCACATCCGACCAGATGAAGCCGGGCGACCTCGTATTCTATGCGAACAAGAGCGGAACGATCAACCACGTCGGCATCTACATCGGCAACGGACAGGTCGTAAACGCTGCGTCCCGCAGGGCGGGCATCAAGATATACCGGTGGAACTACCGTACGCCGGTGGCAATACGAAACGTGATCGGTCCGTAAGTAACTAATACTGTAGGAGAAACATGGCAACAAAATCAGGCACGAAAAAGAAAACAAGTACGGCGAAGCGTTCTTCCGGCAGCGGTAAAAAAAGCACCGGAAGAACGGTCCGCCGTGATACAAAACGAACCGCAGCGAAGAAGAAGAGCTTCGTGCGTTCGGAGGCGGCGGCAGTCGCCATGATCGCGGCCGGGTTCATCCTGTTTCTGGTGAACTTCGGGCTGCTGGGACGGCTTGGCGGATGGATCCTGGGCGTGGAAAAGGGTCTGTTCGGGCAGGCTTCTTTCCTGCTGGCTTTCGCGGTCGTCGGCGCTGCAGCGGTTGCCTATATGGAAAAAGGAAACTACCTCAGGCCGCATAAGATCATCAGCATATTCGCAGCGCTGATCCTGATCAGCGCCGTCCTGCACCTGATGTTCGGCGGTGACGCTGTGTCCGGCACGGGAAGCGGAAAGATCTCCGCTGCCGAGCTCTATAGGATGTGTTCCGAAGGGCATGCCGGCGGCGGTCTCATCGGAGGCACGGTCGCAAATGTACTGAAGGGGATCATCGGCTACGTCGGCGCGTATCTGGTACTGATCGCGCTTTTGATCATCTGTGTCGTCGTCATCACGGAAAAGAGTTTTGTCAATGTGGCGAGGATCGGTGCCGTTCGGACGGCAGGCGCGGTGCGAAACGGCGCCGGCAGGACGATCGACGCGGCAAAGATCGGACGCGAACGCTATGTGCAGCATCACAGGGAAGCGGTGATCCGCAGAGACGCTGCGAGAGAGGCGGAAAAGCTCAGAAAGCTGGAGGAGAGCTTTGAGGATATCGGCGACAGCAGACATCTGAGTGCCGTCACGCTTGACCAGGCGGCACAGGCGGCGTCGGCGGATATGTATGCCAACTACGGCAGGGATATCATCGGCGGTGAACAGCCGGGCGTTGAGAGCCTTGAAGGCATCCGCGAACCGTTCCGCAAGCCGCGTTACGAGACCCGGGAAGTTGCAGGCGATGTCAATTTTGACACGCAGGTGATCCGCGATGTGTTCCGGACCGAAGAAAAGAGACCTTCCGCAGCGGTGCATGTCAAGCAGATAGACTATGATGAAGATGTTGTGCCCTTTGACGACGATAAGGACGAGGTTTACAAATCCTACGCCCATATGCTCGAAAAAGGCACGATGAATATAGAAGCGGCACGGCTCGCGGGCTACGCGGTCGGCAGGAATGGAACGGAGTTCCGTCCGCAGGAAACGGAACCGGCGAAGAGCGAACCGCAGTATTTTGACGCGTTCCGCCGGGCTCCGGAGCCGGAGGAAGCGGATAACTATGTCAATGAAGGCTTCAGCGCCGAGGATCTTGTAAGAGAAGACGGAGAGCTCGACCGGGAACTTGCCGCGGAAGGCATGCAGGATATCCGGCAGCAGAGCAATATCCATCATTATGGGGATGATGCTTCGGAACCGGAAGAGACCCGGGCTCAGGAAGCTGTTTCAGGATACACTGCAGAAGCGGAAGCTACCGGCTTTATCGATCAGCCGGGATACGGGGCGGAAGATGAGGCAGACGATGCCGACAATACCGAAACGACTTACCTGACAAGCACCGGCAAGGAAATGGAGATGCCGGACCGGTACGAGGCGGACCTCATCATGCGGGAAAAGCGCGAGGACCGCGAAAAGGCTGCGGCATCCGGTTCGAAGGCGGAAACTTCCGGACCGGCTGGTGCCGGCAGCGTGAAGACCGCGCAGGCTGCGGCATCCGCTGGACAGACCGCATCGGCTTCGCCCATGAAGCCGGCACAGCCTGCAGGAACGCAAGGAGCAAAGCCTGCTTCGGAAACACCTGCAAAACCGAAGCCGAAACCAAAGCCGAAGCCCTATGTCTTCCCGCCGAACCGGCTGCTTGAGCGCAGCCAGAACAGCAACAAGGGAAGCCGCGAAGAGGTTATGAACAATGCCCGCAAGCTTGAGCAGGTACTTCGCGATTTCGGTGTAGGCGTGACCGTTACCGCAGTGACCAGGGGACCGAGAGTATCCCGTTACGAGATGACACCGGATACCGGCGTCAAGGTCAGCCGGATCACTTCACTTGAAGGAGACATCAAGCTGGCGCTTGCGGCAAGGGAGATCCGTATCGAGGCCCCGATCCCCGGCAAGTCCGCCGTCGGTATCGAGGTACCGAACGAAGAGAGCATGACCGTCAAGTTCAGGGATATCCTGGAGTCTGACGAGTTCAAGAACGCCAAGTCCAAGCTGAGCTGGGGCATCGGCCTGGATATCCAGGGTAAACCCGTCATCGGCAACATTGCCAAGATGCCGCATCTGCTTGTCGCAGGTACGACAGGTTCGGGTAAGTCAGTCGGTATCAACTCACTGATCATGTCCATCCTCTACAGGGCAACGCCCGAGGAAGTCCGCATGATCCTGATCGACCCGAAGGTCGTCGAGCTTTCTGTCTATAACGGCATTCCGCATCTACTGACGGATGTCGTGACCAAGCCCGAACGCGCCGTCAGCGCGCTCAACTGGGCGGTCGCGGAGATGAACAACCGCTATAAACTGTTCCAGGTGTCCGGCACCCGCAATATCGGCGGCTATAATGACAAGGTCGACGAAGTTAACGCGAAGCTTCCGCCGGATTCCGAAGAACGGATGACGAGACTTCCGTTTATACTGATCATCATCGATGAGCTGGCAGAGCTGATGATGCATTCGAAGAAGGATATCGAAGGCAGTATCGTTTCGCTGACCCAGCTTGCGAGAGCGGCGGGTATCCACCTGGTTGTGGCGACACAGAGACCTTCCGTCGATGTCATCACAGGCCTCATCAAGTCCAACATTCCGAGCCGTATCGCGTATCGTCTGCCGAGCCAGATGGACTCCAGAACGATCCTGGATACCGGCGGTGCGGAGACCCTGCTCGGAAACGGCGATATGCTGTATAAACCGGGCGATAAGAACAATCCGGAGCGTATCCAGGGCGCGTTCTTAAGTGACAATGAAGTCGAGACCGTTGTCGAGTTCCTCAGGAAGAATAACCAGAGCGGCAATGACGAAGAAGTGGAAAATGCCATCAGCCAGCAGATGACGCTGGATCTCGGCGGCGGATCCGGCAGTGATAACGGCGGATCTCAGAAATCAGATACGGACGAGTACTTTGCGGACGCCGGCAGGCTGATCATCACGAGCGGCAAGGCGTCGATCGGCGCGCTGCAGCGTAAATTCAAGATCGGATTTAACCGCGCGGCAAGGATCATGGATCAGCTGCACGAAGTAGGTGTGGTCAGTGACGGCGAAGGAACGAAGGAACGTCAGATCCTGATGACTATGGATGAATTTGAAAATATGATCAACGGATGACCGGGGCATGTATAAGGCCCCGGCCTTCCGCTGCAATGGAGGGCAGGAGTTTTGGGTTTATTAAAAGACTGGCTTGAAGGCATCGCGTATGATGTCTTAAGCGGTACCGATGAGGCGGAGGTCTCGGATGTGATCAGCGATTCCAGAAAGGCGGCGCCGGGAACGGTGTTTTTGTGCATGAAAGGCACAAAAACGGATTCCCACACCTTTATCAGGGAAGTAGCGGCAAAAGGATGCGGCACCTTTGTGGTGGAAAAAGATCTCGGGGAGCTGGAGCTTCCGGAGGAGAAAGAAGGCCTCAACATCATCCGGGTACAAAGCGCGCGCAGGGCGATGAGCGTGCTCGCGTCGGCACGGTTTGACCATCCTTCGAGGAAAATGTGCATGATCGGCCTGACCGGCACGAAGGGCAAGACTTCCACATCCTATATGATCAAGACACTGTTGGAGGAAAGCGGCAGAAACGTCGGTGTCATCGGAACCAACGGCTGCGTTATCCGCGGAAAGCATTTTGAAACGAAAAACACAACGCCGGACAGCTATGAGCTCAACCAGCGTTTTCATGAGATGGTCGAAGCCGGCTGCGACGCGGTCGTCATGGAATGTTCTTCCCAGGGATTCAAGCTGGACAGGACTGCGGGAATCACCTTTGATTACGGTATTTTCCTCAATATCAGCCCGGACCATATCGGACCGCTGGAGCATGCGGATTTTAACGAGTACCTTTGGTGCAAGTCCCGCCTTCTGACGCAGTCAAAGACCGTCATCATCAATGCGGATGACGAACATACGGGGGATGTGCTTCGCGCGGCTTCGATGCGCGGATCGGGAAGTGACCCGGTGCCGCAGCCGGGATCCTGCGAGAGCAGTCCCGAGTTCCCGTTTGCAAAGCTTCTCCGCTTTTCTTTAAAGGATAAAGCAGCGGACCTTTATGCGCACGATCTGAAGTTTGAGATCAACGAGAACTTCACCGGCACGGAATTTGCGACGGAAGGACTCATTTGTGACAGCTTCCGGCTGTCGATCCCCGGTACGTTCAACGTGAGCAATGCGCTCGCGGTCCTTGCGCTTGCGCACGAGATGCAGCTGCCGGAAGAAGCGGTAAAGAGGGCACTTGCCAAGGTGCATGTGGACGGACGCATGGAAGCGGTCTACCGCTCCAACCGACTCACGGTCATCGTTGACTATGCGCATAACGAGGTAAGCATGGTCAGCCTTCTCGATACACTGAAATCCTATAAGCCGGGCCGTCTGGTGGTAGTCTTCGGATGCGGCGGCAACCGTTCCAAGGACCGCAGGACCGGTATGGGCGCAGCGGCGGCGCATGCCGCGGATTTCTGCATTTTCACGGCAGATAACTCACGCTATGAAAAGACTGAAGATATCATCGCGGACATCGAGGAAGCATACCTCGGGGCCGGCGGCGATCCGGACGGATATGTGAAGATCCCGGACAGAAGGGAAGCAATCCGCTATGCCATGGCGGAGGCGAAAGACGGCGACCTGGTGGCGGTCATCGGCAAGGGACATGAAGACTATCAGGAAGAAAACGGCGTACGGAAACATTTCCTTGACCGGGAAGAAATCTTGAAGATAAAGGATGAACTTGGATTATGAGACTGTCAGCGGGAGAAATCGCCAAGGCTGTGGGCGGCGCGCTTTTATGCGGCAGCCCGGATGTGATCGTTGAAAATATATCCACCGCTTCCAAAGAAATGAAGGGAGCGGATCTTTTCGTGCCGATCATCGGCGCGAGAGTCGATGCGCACCTGTTATCGGCGACGCGTTCGCGCACGGCGCGGCGGCATCCTTCAGCCAGGAGGGACTGCCGGAAGGCCTGGGAGACGGAGCGGTCGTGATCGGAGTAAAAGATACACTGCTCGCTTTGCAGGCACTTGGTGCCTGGTACCGCAGCGAGAGGGTACAGATCCCGTATATCGGCGTTACCGGCTCAGTCGGCAAGACAACGACGAGAGAAATGATCGCGGCGGCACTCAGCGTATCCAGACGGACTTACTCCACAAAGGGCAATGCCAACTCCCAGACAGGCGTTCCGATCACGGTGACGGAAACTCCGGAAGACGCGGAGATCGGCGTGATCGAGATGGGCATCTCCGAGTTCGGCGAAATGCCGCGGATCTCGGCGGTCGTGCAGTGTGACATGGCAGTTGTGACGATCATCGGGATCAGCCACATCGCGAATCTCGGAAGCCAGGAAAACATCATGAAGGAAAAACTCCATATCCTCGACGGGATGCGCCGGGGCGGCGCGCTGATCTTAAACGGTGATGATCCGCTTCTTAAGGACATCACCCGGGAACGGCTTTCCGCTTACGGCATACCGAATGCCAAGGATGTGAGGATCCTGTTTTACGGAACCGGGGACAATGCGGACATCCGCGCGGAACATGTTACAGAGACCGGCGGCTGCGCGGAGTTTGATATCCTGTTCCGGGAGAGCGTGCTCCCGCAGGAGGGCGAAAAACGCGCCCATATCCGGCTTATGGTTCCCGGCACGCATATGATGCTGAACGCGCTTGCGGCAGCCGCGGCGGCATGCTTAAACGGCGTGAAGCTTGAAGACGCCGTTCGTGGGCTGGAACAGTTCGAACCCTTAAGCGGGCGCGGAAAGATCACGGTGAAGGACGGCATTACCATCATCAACGATGCCTACAACGCCGCGCCGCAGTCCATGATGGCGGGGCTGAAGGTACTGAACAGCCAGGATGTTCCGGGACGGCGCATCGCCGTACTTGCGGACATGCTGGAGCTGGGACCTGACGAGGAAAGATATCACAGGGAGACGGGCTCATTCCTTGCGTGTGAGACCCCGCGGATAGACCTGGTTCTGCTCTACGGAAGCCTTGCCGGCAAAATCGCCGAAGGTATCCGGGAAGCAGGCGGCCGGCAGCAGATCTTTCTTTATGATGACCGGGAACGGCTCGCGGAAGACCTGAAGGCGATGGTCCGGAAGGGAGACGCGGTCTTTTTCAAGGGCTCCAATTCCATGAAGCTTGCCGCGATCGCGGAGCAGATGTGCGCCGGATGAAATACGCGAAAGTAATCATTGACATATCCGCCGAACAGGTAGACAGGGCATTTACATACCGTATACCGGATGAGTTATCCGAAAGGATCATGCCGGGCGTGCGGGTGCAGGTGCCTTTTGGCAATGCCAAAAAAGCGAAGACGGGTTTTGTCATCGGACTTACGGATGAGGCGGAATTTGATGAAAGCAGGATCAAGCCGATCCTTTCCCTGCTTCCGAAGGCCCTTGATACCAATGCCGACCTGATCGGTCTGGCAGCGTTTATGGCGGCGGAATACGGCTGTACGATGAACCAGGCGCTGAAGGCCGTGCTGCCGGTCAAAAAAGCGGTCGGAAAGAACCGGCGCCGCAAGGACCCGGTAGCAGAGATCCAAAGCTTAAGCGGTCAGGAGACGCAGGCGGGGCAGGAAACAGGCTCCGCGGACGCGCCCGGAGCCTTTTCGGAGGGAGAAGGGCTCAGCGGGAAAGCCGGCGCCACGACCGTGCCCGATGAGGCACTCAACCCGGACCAGGCAGCCGCCTGTGCGGCGATCCTCCGGGAGACCGAACGGCCGACACTTCTTTACGGTATTACCGGAAGCGGCAAGACCCGTGTCTATATCGAACTGATCCGGCACATGCAGTCGCTGAAAAAGCAGACGATCGTCCTGATCCCGGAGATCTCCCTGACCTATCAGACTGTGCGGGAACTGACTTCACATCTGGGCTCCAGAGTGGCGGTCATGCACTCGCGGCTCAGCCAGGGGGAAAAGTACGAACAGTATATGAAGGCGGCAAACGGCGAGATCGACGTCATGGTCGGTCCGCGTTCCGCGCTTTTTACTCCTTTTGCGAAGCTCGGCCTGATCGTCATCGACGAGGAACATGAGCGGACCTATCAGTCCGATACTGCGCCCCGCTACGATACGCGCGCGGTCGCGGTCAGAAGGGCTGAGATGGCAGGCGCTTATCTGGTGCTGGGTTCGGCAACTCCTTCCCTGGAAAGCTATCAAAGGGCTCAAAACGGTGAGTATGCGCTGCAGACTTTGATGAGAAGGGCCCATCCGGGGGCGCTGATGCCGACCGTCTATGTGGAAGATATGCGGCGGGAGCTGGAGATGGGAAACCGCAGCATTTTCTCAGACCGGCTGAAGGAACTGACCGCAGACAGGCTGGAGCGGGGAGAGCAGATCATGCTCTTTTTAAACCGGAGAGGTTACGCGGGATTTGTCTCATGCCGCAGCTGCGGCACCGTCATCAAGTGCCCGCACTGTGACGTATCACTGACGGCGCATAACAACTGGTATATAGATCCGAGGACCGGAGAGAGGGAAGCGGCACTGCTTTCCTGTCATTACTGCGGCTATACACAGCCGATGCCGAGGGAGTGCCCGTCGTGCGCGAGCCGCTTTATCGCGCCGTTCGGCACCGGCACCCAGAAACTGGAGCAGGCGGTGAAGAAGATGTATCCCAAGGCAAGGGTGCTCAGGATGGATGCGGATTCGACCGCGACAAAGGGTGCATATGAAGAGATCCTTTCCTCCTTCCAAAAAGGAAAGGCGGATATCCTGATCGGCACGCAGATGATCGTAAAGGGGCATGATTTCCCGAATGTGACACTGGTCGGCATCGTAGCGGCTGACATGTCGCTCAACACTTCAGAGTATGACGCTTCGGAACGCACCTTCCAGCTGATCACGCAGGCAGCAGGCCGCAGCGGACGCGGAGACCGCGCGGGTGACGTGGTCATCCAGACCTATGATCCGGGACACTATGCAATCGAGCTGGCGGCGAGGGCGGACTACCTGTCTTTTTACGAGCGGGAGATGAGCTACCGGAAGCTGATGCATTATCCGCCGGATACCTTCCTGATGCGGGTGCGGCTGCGCTCGGAGGATGAAGCGCTTGTGGCGGAGGCCGCGGAGTTTGCGGCAGACCGTGCCGCGCAGCTGTTCGCCGCGGACGACGCGGCAGTCATCGGACCGTGCAGCGAGGCACTGTATAAAATTAATGACAATTACAGAAAGATTTTATATATTAAGCATCCTTCACATGATATAATTATCAAGATACGCGATACCCTCGAAGAGGTGCTCATGTCGCGGTATGGCAACAGAAACGTATATACTTCATTTGACATAAGGTAGGTTAAAATGGCACTGAGAGAAGTCAGAAAAGAGGGCGACGAGATCCTCAGAAAAGAATGCAAACCGGTAAAAGAGATGACGCCGAGGCTTCAGCAGCTGATCGATGACATGTTCGACACCATGTACGAAGAGAACGGCGTCGGCCTTGCGGCGCCTCAGGTGGGCATCCTCAAGCAGATCGTCGTGATCGATACCGGCCTGGAAGAGCCAGATCCCCTTGTGCTGATCAATCCCGAGATCGTGGAGCGGGAAGGCGAGGACATCGGCTATGAGGGATGCCTCAGCGTCCCCGGATATCAGGGCAAGGTCAACCGCGCTGCAAAGGTAAAGGTGCACGCGTTTGATGCTGATATGCAGGAGTTTGAACTTGAGGCGGAAGGCCTGCTTGCCAGATGCATCCAGCATGAGACTGACCATCTGCACGGCATCCTCTACATCGACAAGGTCATCGGAGAGCTCGAAAAGCCCGAGGATGAAGAAGAAGCGGCAGAGGAAGAGGCCTGATGATGTTGACCGCTCCGGCAGGGTCTTAAGCCGGACGGATATCTGAAACACAGTATCCCGGATGTCTTGTTTCATGCATGAACGGGCGCCGGAGATGATAGGGGTGAAAGATAATTGAAGATCGTATTTATGGGAACGCCGGATTTTGCCGTCGGAACACTGGACGCGCTGCATGCAGCAGGGCATCAGATCCTTGCCGCGGTGAGCCAGCCGGATAAGCCGAAGGGAAGGCATGCCGAACTGCAGCCGACGCCCGTCAAGGAACGGGCCATGCAGCTGGGGATCCCTGTCCTGCAGCCGGTCAAGGCGGATGATCCCGCGTTTTTGGCACAATTAAGTGAGCTTGCTCCGGAGGTCATCGTCGTGACAGCCTATGGCAAGCTTCTGAAAAAGGAGCTTCTGGAGCTGCCGCCGCATGGCTGCATCAATGTTCATGCGTCGCTGCTTCCGAGATGGCGCGGTGCCGCGCCGATCCAGTGGGCTGTCATTGAAGGCGACCCGAAGGCCGGCGTCTGCACGATGCAGATGGATGAAGGACTGGATACCGGAGACGTACTTATGCGCTCCGAGATCGTGCCCGCACCGGATGAGACCGGCGGTTCTCTTTTTGACAAGCTTTCCGTGCTCGGCGGGGAACTGATCGTAGAGACTCTTGCCGCACTGGAGGCCGGAACGCTGACAAGGACGCCGCAGGGCGAAGAAGGCATGACCTATGCCAGGATGCTGACAAAGGACATGGGCGAGATAGACTGGCGTGAGGACGCGGTGAAGATCGAACGGCTCGTCCGGGGCTTATACCCCTGGCCGGGTACATATACGCATACCGGCGGGAAGCTGCTGAAGATCCATAAGGCGGCTCTGCCGGCAGAAGGGTCTGTCGATGTTGCCGACGCGGGGCAGGAACCGGGCAGCGCCGTCGTGAAAGACGGAAGGCTCTTTGCGGTCTGCGGCAGCGGCGTGCTGGAGCTTCTGGAAGTGCAGCCGGAAGGAAAGAAGCGCATGGCAGCGGCGGATTATTTAAGGGGATACCATCCTGAGCGTTTTGAATAGAAAGGGAGTAACGCATGTTTTATTACTATGATCCGACCTATATCCTGGTACTGATCGGCGTCGCACTTTCTCTTTGGGCTTCGGCCAATGTCAACAGCGCCATCGCCAAGTACCGCAAGGTACAAAGTATGAGCGGACAGACTGCCGCCGGCGTCGCGCGGAAGATCCTGCAGGAAAACGGGATCTATAACGTGACGGTCAAGCAGATCAGTCAGGGCGCGTCAGATTATTACAATCCGGCAACCAAGGAAGTCTGCCTGCTTGCCGCTAACTACAACTCGAACAGCATTGCCAGCATCGGCATCGCGGCGCATGAGTGCGGACACGCGATCCAGGACGCGACGGAGTATCTGCCGCTGGCCATCCAGAGGCACCTCGCTCCGATCTGTGCCCTCGGGTCACAGGCGGGGTTTTATGTCGTGCTTGCGGGCCTGCTCTTCGGTATGGACCAGGTCGTCAACCTTGGCATCGTTCTTTTCACAATGGGCGTGTTCATCACGGTCCTGCTGCTTCCGATCGAGTTTGACGCATCCTCCAGAGCACTGAAGATCCTGGAGGGACGGCAGATCCTTTCCGGGGAAGAACTGAAGGGCGCAAGAAAGGTGCTGACCGCGGCCGGACTGACCTATGTAGCGGCAGCGGCTGCCTCCATTCTTTCACTGCTGAGACTTTTGCTGATCGCAAGGAGCAACAGAAGAGACTAAACGGAGTAAAGTATGATTTTAAGAAGCCGGAAAACGGGATACACGGTCAAGGACTACAAAAACGCGCGTGACGTGGCCCTTTGCGTACTGCTCGGCGTGACGGAAAATGACCGCAAGTCGCACACCCTTCTCAAGGAAACCTTTGAGGAGGCAGAGCGCATGCACGCGGATCTGAGCCGTACAGACAGGGCGTTCGTCGAGTATCTGGTCGTAGGAACACTGGACCGGCTGATCTCGCTTGATACCATCCTCGGACGGTTTTCCAAAAAGCCGCTGAAACGGCTGAAGCCCGTGATCCGCGGGATCTTAAGGACCGGCCTCTATCAGCTTATGTATATGGACCGCGTGCCGGCGAGCGCAGCCTGCAACGAAGCGGTCGAGCTTGCAAAGCTCCACGGCCTGGAGGGACTGTCGGGATATGTAAACGGCGTCCTTCGTTCAGCGGCACGGGAGATCGAGGCAGGCAGCGACAAAGTCATGACTTTTGATGAAACCTGGCAGAAGTACTCTCTTCCGAAGTGGCTTGCGGAAAAGCTGGAAGAAGAGTACGGCCGGGAAGTTGCGGAGCAGATCTTTACGGCATTTTTGATGAAGCGTAAAGAGACGGTCCGCTTCAACCTTTCTCTTGCGGGAAACGGTGACAGTGACACTGCGGAAGAAAAAATCGCAGCCGGTCTTCGCGAAGAAGGCTATGTGATCCGCAGGATCGACTATAAGGCAATGCTTTCGGAAAGCGGACAGGAGCTTCCCGACGGACCGCTTCCGGTGGTATATGAACTCGAAGAGGGCGGGGACGTCGCGCATTCGGAAAGCTTCCGGAAGGGACTGATCACGGTGCAGGATCCCGCATCGGCGCTGGTTGCGTCTTATGCTGCACCCGGGGCAAACGACCGGATCATCGACGTCTGCTCGGCGCCCGGCGGAAAGGCACTTGCACTGGCGGACCTGATGAATCAAAAAGGCGGACGCGGCCTGATCGAGGCGAGAGACGTATCGAAGCAGAAGGTGGATCTGATCAATGAAAATGTAGGCCGCTGCGGATTTGATATGATCCGTACGCAGGTGGCGGACGCCTTGAAGGAAGACGAGGAAAGCTTCTACCGCGCGGACATCCTGATCGCGGATCTTCCATGCTCGGGCATCGGCGTCATCGCGAAGAAGCCGGATATCAAGCTCAACCTCATGCCCTACAGCATTGAGGAACTGCAG
Organism: Lachnospiraceae bacterium; assembly: GCA_017455005.1. Taxonomy (GTDB): domain Bacteria; phylum Bacillota; class Clostridia; order Lachnospirales; family Lachnospiraceae; genus Avilachnospira. Next base: position 24,647 of record JAFTBX010000045.1, read on the forward strand.
ACATTGCAGCGGGACATCCTATTCAATGTCAGCAGATTTGTAAAGCCCAAGGGAAAGCTGATCTATTCTACCTGTACGATCACGGAAGAAGAAAACGAACAGAACGCCCGCTGGGCTGCGGACAGGCTCGGTTTTATCCTGAAGAAGGAGATGAAGCTCCTGCCGGGCGCAGACCACGACGGGTTCTACATAGCTGTGCTGGAGAAGCATTACTAAGAAAGATGGATTGCCATGACTTCCATGGCTGTTCGCATATGAAGCAGACAGATAGTCATGGGTGATAGATATAGATGACAAGACAGGACATCTGCGAACTGAATATCGATGAACTCAAGGCAGCGTTGACGGAGATGGGGGAACCCGCCTTCCGTGCTGCGCAGGTGTACGACTGGCTCCACGTGAAGAACGTGACCGGCTTTGACCAGATGAGTAACCTCCCGGCTGCGCTTCGGACAAAGCTGGCGGATAATTACCGCATCACGGTTATGGATGCGGCGGAGACTTTCGTGTCTCAGATCGACGGGACACGGAAGTATGTTTTCGTGCTTTGGGATGGCAATGCGATCGAAGCAGTGCTTATGCGCTACAAGCACGGAAACTCCGTATGTATCAGCTCGCAGGTCGGCTGCCGTATGGGCTGCCGCTTCTGCGCGTCTACTCTGGACGGCTGTGTGCGGAATCTGACCGCTGCTGAGATGCTGGCCGAGGTCTACCGTATCGGAACGGATATCGGAGAGCGGATCTCCAATGTCGTGATCATGGGATCCGGCGAGCCGCTCGATAATTATGACGAAGTCGTGCGCTTCCTGCGCATGATCACAGACGAAAAGGGACTTAACATCTCGGCACGCAACATTACCTTAAGCACCTGCGGCCTGACGGAAAAGATCCGTCAGCTTGCAGCAGAAGGACTGCCGGTGACGCTGGCTCTGAGCCTGCACGCACCGTCCCAGGAAAAAAGAGAAGAGATCATGCCGGTGGCAAAAGCATATCCGTTAGAAGAGGTGTTAAACGCCTGCCGGTATTATTATCATAAGACGAAACGGCGGCTGAGCTTTGAGTACTCTGTCGTCAAAGGCGTCAACGACACACGTGAGAACGCGGTTGCTTTGGCGGCGCTTTTGAATAAGTCCGGATTCGGCGATGGAACCGGTGACCGAGAAAAGGCCTCCGGAAGCAAGGCAGCGAAGGCAGCCGGCCGAAACGGACATACAATGACCGGCGGACGGGAAGGCATATGCCATGTCAACCTGATCCCGGTCAACCCGATCGAGGAACGGGACTTTCAAAGCCCGGACCGCAGAACGGTCGAGGACTTTAAGCACATTCTGATGCAAAACGGCATCAACGCAACGATTCGCCGCGAAATGGGCAGGGACATCAGCTCTGCATGCGGACAGCTGCGAAGGAGATACTTCAAAAATGCAGGCCCAGGCTCTGACTGATATCGGTCGGAAGCGAAAAGTGAATCAGGACTATATTTTTGCGAGTACACGGCCGGTGGGCGTCTTTCCGAATCTGTTTATACTGGCAGACGGAATGGGCGGTCACAAGGCCGGTGATTTTGCGTCCAAATATCTGACGGAGACCATGGTCGGTTTCGTCTCCAGAACCCAGAACACCAACATCATAAGAGTGCTGCGCAACGCGCTCAACCTCTCCAACACGATGATTCATCAGAAATCCCATTCTGATGAGTCATTAAGAGGCATGGGGTCCACACTTGTGGCAGCGGTGATTCGTGATGGGGTCCTTACGGTGGCAAATGTGGGAGATTCCAGACTTTATGTCATCCGTGACGGGATCACGCAGGTGACCCGTGACCACTCCTATGTGGAGGAACAGGTCGCGGCAGGAACGATGGTACGTGATTCTGAAGAGTACAGAAAGAGTAAAAACATCATCACAAGGGCAGTGGGATCGGAAGAAACCGTCAAGGCGGACTACTTCGAGGTTGACCTGATCGAGGGAGACCACATCCTGCTCTGTTCGGACGGACTGACCAATATGGTCGATGATGACGCGATCCTCGCCATCATTTCCGGTCACGGAAGTCTGCAGTACAAGGCCAGGACACTGGTCACAGCGGCGAATGAAGCCGGCGGAAACGACAACATTGCAGTCATACTGATCAAATATGATAAGGAAGGTGACGGGCGTGCTTAATATAGGGGACATCTTAGACAGCAGATATGAAATACAGGCCAAAGTCGGACAGGGCGGAATGTCCCATGTTTATCGTGCGAGAGATCTCAAGATGGGAAGAGACGTTGCCATCAAGGTTCTCAAGGAGGAGTTTTCCGACAACCCGGATTTTGTTGAAAAGTTTAATAATGAGGCAAGATCGGCAGCGCGTCTGACGCACTCTAACATCGTCGCAGCTTATGATACCGTTGATTCTGACGACATGCACTATATCGTCATGGAACTGGTCGAAGGTATTACGCTCAAAAACTATATCGCCCGGAAAACGAAGCTTTCCAACAAGGAAACGATCGGCATCGCGATCCAGGCAGCGGAAGGCATCGCGGAAGCGCACCGTAAGGGAATCATCCATCGGGATATCAAGCCACAGAACATCATCATTTCCAAGGACGGCAAGGTCAAGGTAGCGGATTTCGGCATCGCCAAGGCGGCGAGCGCGGATTCCATGAACCAGGCCGTGATCGGTTCAGCGCATTACATTGCGCCTGAGCAGGCAAAGACGGGCGAGGCGGATGCCAGGTCGGATCTCTACAGCCTCGGCATCACAATGTATGAAATGATCACGGGCCGTCTCCCGTACGACGGAGAAAACACCGTGGACATCGTCATGGCCCATCTGCAGAATGTGATGGTGCCGCCGGCTGTCTACAACCATGAGATCTATCCGGCGCTGAGTGACATCATTACCCGCGCGACGCGCAAAGATCCTGAGGAACGCTATCAGAGCGCGGAGGAACTGATCGACGATCTCAGACATGCGAGCGTCGAGCCGGAAGGACATTTTGTTAAACTCTATGATACGGTCAGTTCAGGCGAACTGGGCAAGGACGGAAACAAGCCTTCTTCAGGTCAGGAAGCTGTCAGGCCTGAGAGCGGCAGCAGCGAAGCCGGCAAGGACGAGGTCAGCATGACGCCCTTTGCGGACGGAGAGACAGAAGAGGGAGCCGCGGAAGGATTTTCTCTTCTCAATATCCTGAACAACCGTTTCGCACTGGCAGGGCTGACGCTGGCGGTGGTTGCCGTGATCGCGCTCGCAGGCGTGATCGCCGGAAAGACGATTGTCGGAAAGCAGCAGGCAGCAGCAAACGTGACTGTAGAATCAGCAGAAAGCACATCGGCTGAAGAGTCCGAATCACAGACCGAGACAGAGTCGGAAGCGGACTACACGCTGAGCATACAGGGTGAGGAACTGGTGCCGGACCTGACCGGCATGACCGTCAACGAAGCAAGAGCAAAGCTGGCGGGAAAGCAGGTGAGCATGGACTCTTCCAACACCGCTTACTCGGATGAATATGAAGCTGGAACCGTTATCAACCAGAGCCCGGTAGCCGGTGAAGTACTGGTGCAGGATGCCACCGTCTACGTCACGATATCCCTCGGTCCGGAGTCCAATCAGGTCCTTTCCAATCTGAAAAATCTGACCATCGACGACGCGACTGCTTCGCTGAACCGCGTAGGTATCGGCGTCAGCGCAGAGCCGAGACTGGAGTTTTCGGAGGATGTCGCGGAAAACTATATGATCGGTTATGAGGAAATGCCGACCGGCGAAGCTTATGGAAGCCAGACGGCTGCGGATCAGGACGAGATCGGAGGGTTCTCAAGGTATATCCGTCTGATCGTCAGCCGAGGCAAATCCGGAGATTATATCGTTATGCCGCAGCTTGTCGGACTGACGCAGGGCGCTGCGGAGGAACTGATCGTAAACAGCGGCCTTCTGGTCGGCGGCAGGACCGCGGTCAATACGGCGGAATACGAGCCCGGTTATGTATTGTCACAGTCGGCAGCGGCAGAGGACTTTATCAAGAAGGGAACGCCGGTCAATATTCAGATCACGGTAGATCCCGCGCAGCAGATCGCGGAAGGAACCGTTCTTCCGCCGGCAGCACAGGAAACGGTCGCGGACAGCGGCAGTACGCAGGCCACCGGCGCCCTCAGCGATGAGTATTACTATGGCAGCATCGATGATGTTTGTACGATCGGTGACGCGTCAAGCGGTCCCGGCGAATCTCAGGAAGTCTATGTCGCGGTGAGACTGATGCAGCGGGTAGAAGACTATGTGGAGTACACCATGATCGACGAGCCGAGGCCGGTCTCCATGGGCAGCCGTGTTCCGGTGACTTACCACAACATCCGCGGCGCGTACGGCGTGGACACAGGTGAGATCCAGGTTTATAATGTCAACACTGACGCGGTCTACAGGACCTTTACGATCAGCTTCAATCCCATTGACTGACGGTGAACGGATGACGGGAAAGATCATAAAAGGCATCGGAGGGTTTTACTACATCCATGCGACGGACAACCGAATATATGCCTGCCGGGCGGTAGGAATCTTCAGGAAGCTCGGTATCAAGCCGCTCGTCGGCGATGACGTCGACTTTGAAGTGACGGATGAAAAGGATCTCGAAGGAAGCCTGACGGCGATCCATGAACGGCGGAATATCCTGATCCGTCCCGCAGTGGCCAACATTGACCAGGCAATGATCATTTTCGCTGTGCGGGAACCGGATCCGAACCTGAACCTTCTGGACCGTTTCCTTGTCTATATGGGAATGCAGCACATCCCGGTCGTGATTTATTTCAACAAGGCCGATCTCGATCAAAGCGGACTGATGGCCAGATACCGCGGGATCTATGAAGCCGCGGGTTATGAAGTGATCTGCGGGTCGACGGATGATCCGGAGACGCTTCAGAAGATCCGTACCGCGCTTAAGGGCAGGACGACCGTGCTGGCTGGGCCTTCGGGCGTCGGCAAATCGTCTCTTACCAACAGGCTCTTTGAGGGCGCCCACATGGAAGTGGGAAAGCTCAGTCAGAAGATCAAGCGCGGCAAGCAGACGACGCGCCACACGGAACTGATCGCGCTGAAGCCCGGAGACGGCGACCTTGCGGATGACGAAGCCTATGTCCTTGATACGCCTGGATTCACATCTCTTTATGTGACCGGCGTGGCTTCACAGGATCTGGAAGGCTACTTCGAGGAGTTTACTCCCTGGATACCGTACTGCCGCTATGTCGGCTGCAGCCATGTCAACGAGGGTAAGTCGATCTGCGGGGTGCGACAGGCAGTCGGGCGCGGGGATATCTCCGTGGAGCGCTACGAGAACTACTGCCAGATCTACGGCGAGCTCAAGGAGCGCGAGAGCACCTACCGCTGATTCTTCTTTACAATACACGGGACAGACGGAGCCTGCGCTGCAGGTATAGCGCTTCGCGGGTGACTTGCTCAGCTGTTTGTCCGGCCTATGAATTTCCCAAACGCGCTTCGCTTGAACGAGGGAAATTCAGTACGGCCGTCCTGCACAGCCTGAGCGTCGTCATTCCAGCTCGCGCTATATTTGCGCAGGGCTTCCGTCTGCTCCCGTTCTGCAATGTGAAGCTAACGGAACAGGCAGGTATCATGCGCGAATATGATGCGAATTGGAACGGCGATGTTCAAGCTGTGAAGAATGCTCGTACTGACCGATCCTCTGGCTGCCGCAGGCAGAACATGAGGGCGGTCATAGAGCAGGCGAACAGTTGAACGAGCCGCCCATGAAGCATCATACCTGAGCGCAGAAGCTGCCTGTTCCGGATAAAGACAATAAAGGTGGAACAAATATGAACTACATTCTGGCTCCGTCGATCCTCTCGGCGGATTTCGCAAACCTGGGTCCGGAGGTCCGCAAATGCGCGGACGCCGGCGCGCAGTATATCCATATCGATGTCATGGACGGCTCCTTTGTGCCCAACATTACATTCGGCCCGCCCGTGATCAAGGCGATCCGCGGCTATACGAATCATGTTTTTGACGCGCATCTGATGATCGACGAACCGATCCGGTACATTAAAGAGTTCCGGGACGCGGGTTGCGACATCATCACGGTACATCAGGAAGCATGCAGGCATCTCGACCGTACCATCCAGGCAATCCATGAGAGCGGCGCGCGTGCGGGCGTGGTGCTCAATCCGGCAACTTCGCTGGAGACTGTCAGGGATATCCTTCCGACGCTCGATATGGTCCTTTTAATGAGCGTCAATCCGGGATTCGGCGGTCAGAAATATATCCCGTATGTGACGGATAAGATCCGCCGGCTCAGGATAATGGCAGAAGATCTCGGGTATCCGGAGCTTGATATCGAGGTCGACGGCGGCGTAACGCTCGATAACGTCTCCCAAATTAAAGCGGCAGGGGCCAATGTTTTTGTGGCAGGCTCTGCAGTTTTTAAAGGGGACCCCATAAAAAATATAAAAGCTTTCTTACAATGCTTCGGGAATACTTGATTTCCTGATGGAATGTGGCTACGATATTTGCAGAGGAGGGCGGAAAATATTGAATTCCGAAACAAGTCCTCCGAAGTAAGGAGCGTAGCGAAATGAAAGAAAAATTAACGGTTAAACAGATTTCAATTATCGGTTTGATGGCTGCGCTGGTCTTCGTCAGTTCGAAGCTGGAGATCCGCATTCCGTCGATCCTGGGCGTGACCAGATTTCACCTCGGGAACGGCATGTGTATCCTTTCCGGTCTTTTAATGGGCGCACTTCCGGGCGGCCTGGCTGCAGGACTCGGATCATTTTTCTTTGATCTGGTCTTCTGGGGCGGCAACCCTGCCGGCTGGTGCGTAACTTTTGCCACCAAGTTCCTGATGGGCTATTTCTCCGGTTTGTTCTATCACCGGAGCACTTTCAGTCACCTGAGCAATACAGCCAACATTGCCATCTGCGGCGTGATCGGTGAACTCGCCTACATCATCGGGTATCTGCTGAAGGAGTTCATTACCTACCGCATCGTCATGGGCAATCCAATGGAGGCAGTCTTTGCCATGCTGATCCAGAAGGGCATCACATCCCTGGTCAACGCAGTGATCGCAGTCATCGTAGCCGAGGTATTATTCAGGGTACTTGTACCGATACTGAGGAAAAGCGGACTGAGTTATGAACAAGCATAGCATCCCCAAAAAGATAGCTGTTATAAATGATTTATCCGGATACGGCCGCTGCTCTCTGGCAGTGGCTGTTCCTGTCATTTCTGCACTTGGTGTACAGGCTTGTCCTGTGCCCACGGCTATCCTTTCCAACCACACGGGTTTCCCGAGCGAGTATAAATACGACTTTACAGACCATATGACACCATACATGGAGGCCTGGGAGCAGCTGAAGATCCATTTTGACGGCATTCTTACCGGCTACATGAATTATGATGCCCAGGTCCGGGCAACGGCGGCGTTCATCTCGAAGTTCAAGAAGGACGACACCGTTGTTTTTGTGGATCCTGCCATGGCGGATCACGGGCGGCTGTACCGCGGGTTCTCGATGGATTATGTAAACTACATCAAGGATCGTCTGATCAAACAGGCAACGGTCATCAAGCCCAACATAACGGAAGCTTGTCTTTTGACCGGCTATGATTATAATGAAGTTATGGAGGCGACAAAGGATCACACCATGCGCAGGCTGAAGTCCTGCCTGATCAATATCGTCGGGGAGCTCAGGGAGCTTGGTCCGACAGATATCGTGATCACCGGCGTCGACCGGGGTGAGCGCATCCTGAACACCCTGGCGGATGAAAACGGCGTCAAGTTTATCTCAGTCAAAAAGACCGGTCACAACCGTCCGGGTACCGGAGATATTTTCTCGTCGATCGTCGCGTCCTCGCTGCTCCTCGGCATGAGCCTTGAACATGCGGTCAGAAAAGCCTGTGACTTCATCGCTGTTGCGATCGCAATCAGTGAAGAAGCGCAGATCCCGGTCGCTGAAGGCGTTATGTTTGAGAAGGTCATGTCGCGGCTGAGCGCCACGGCGGACCAGGCCAAGTATATCAGGAGTTGATCTATGGGCAGAAAAGGGTTGGTAAACTATCTGGCAGCCTTTCTGGAGACACGGCTCAATGCGGATGACGGTGTCTCGCTTGTGATCGCCGCCATTGCCGCGATCGTGCTGACGATACTGATCGTAAGCGTGCTGATCCACCTGAACAGAGTTTTCTTCCGGAAGCTGATCCGGAGAAACGAACTGCATCTGAAGTACGCATACAGTCTGCTGAACTTCATGATCATTATCTTCGGCGTGGTGCTGATCGGTATCTTCTTCGGAGCGGGCAACAGTCTGGCGAGGATCCTGCTGGGGACTTCAGGACTGGTCGTGGCCATCCTCGGCTTTGCCGCGCAGTCGGCGCTGGGAGATGTCATCGCGGGCTTTATGATGGGGATCAGCAGGCCGTTCCGCCTGGGTGATCGTATCACGCTTGAGGAAAACGGCATCAGCGGCACGGTCAGGGACATGACGATCCGTCACACGGTCATCCACAGGTTTGACGGACTGTATGTCGTTGTTCCGAACAGCGTCATGAACAAGGCGATCATTCATAACAACAGCTACAAGGGCGAGCTTACAGGTTCTTATCTGGAGTTTGCGATCAGCTACGGCAGTGATATCCGCAAGGCGATGCAAATCATTCATAACGCTGTGGTCAGCTGCCGGTACGCGGTGGAGTATGTGGGCGACAACCCGGAGAACAAGCGCGCCGCAGTCTATGTGACGGACTTCGGAAACAGCGCGGTCATGCTGCGTACGACTGTATGGGCAAAAAACTCGGATGAAAACTTCCTTGCCTGCAGTTCGATCCGTGAGACGGTCAAGCGTGAGTTTGATCGTCAGGGTGTCGAGATCCCGTTCAATTACCTCAATGTCGTCATGCGTGAACAGAATGCTGCGGAAGATGACGGCATTCTGCGGCCGGTGTTTGATGATGACAACATCATCGTCGCGGCAGGCGAAGGCAATGAAGGCATGCTGAATGTGTTCAAAAAGGTCGATACGTTCTGCAAACGCCACAGGGTATCCAAAAAGGAGTCCACCCATCTTCGGATCCTTTCCGAGGAGCTTGTCAATATCGTCCAGACGGATGAGGGAACCTTTGACGGGGAGTTTGCCATCAGCCTGAGGGGCCAGGTCTGCGAGATCCATGTACAGAAGGAAATGGTGCTCGATGATGCCGGCAAGAGAAACCTGCTGGCAGTATCAAGCAGCGGCCGCAACATGGCACAGAAGGGCATGATGGGTACGCTGCGGTCGGTATTTGATGACTACCGTCTCGGCAATGTCTCGGGAAGTTCCGGTAACTGGTCACTGAAAAACTACGAAAAGAAGAAGACGGAACCCGGACAGGACAAAGAATACTGGGAGGACCTGGAGCGCTCCATTATCGCGAAGTTCGCGGACGATGTGCAGATCGGCATCATCAACAATAAAGTCGATATGGTCGCGTATAAGAAGATCTGGACGGCCAAATAACGGTATATGAGTACAGCACGGTTGTGCTGCAAGGGATTCTTGAGTAATGATAAAAACTGTGGTATCATAGGGAAGTTAACGATTATGATGCCGCAGGGCAAAGAAAGGTATAGATATGTTAGACATCAAGTTTGTAAGAGAGAACCCGGAACTGGTCAAGGAAAACATCAGAAAGAAGTTTCAGGATGAGAAGCTTCCGCTCGTTGACGAGTGCGTCGCGCTCGATGCGGAGCTTCGTAAAGTTCAGCAGGAAGCTGATGATTTAAGAGCAAAGCGCAACAAGCTGTCCAAGCAGATCGGCGGCCTGATGGCAAAGGGTCTGAAGGAAGAGGCTGAGCAGGTCAAGGCGGAGGTTTCCAAGGACGGAAGCCTTCTGGATGAGCTTTCCGCAAAACAGGCCACACTCTCCGAGGAACTTACAAAGAAAATGATGATCATCCCGCAGATGATCGACGAGACTGTTCCGATCGGTAAGGATTATTCCTTCAACGTGGAAGTACAGCGTTTCGGAGAACCGGTCGTTCCGGACTTCGAGGTTCCGTATCATACAGACATCATGGAGAGCTTCGACGGCATCGACATGGATGCTGCCGGCAGAGTCGCGGGCAATGGTTTCTACTATCTGATCGGCGACATTGCCCGTCTTCATGAAGCAGTCATCGCTTACGCGCGTGATTTCATGATCGGCAGAGGCTTTACCTACTGCATCCCGCCGTTCATGATCCGCTCCAAGGTCGTAACCGGCGTCATGTCCTTCGCGGAGATGGATGCCATGATGTATAAGATCGAGGGAGAGGACCTCTATCTGATCGGTACTTCCGAGCATTCCATGATCGGCCGTTATATCGACCAGACCATCGATGAGGACAAGCTTCCGATCACCATGACTTCCTACAGCCCCTGCTTCCGTAAGGAGAAGGGTGCGCACGGTATCGAGGAAAGAGGCGTTTACCGTATCCATCAGTTCGAGAAGCAGGAGATGATCGTCGTCTGCGAGCCGGAAGACAGCAAGAAGTGGTACGACATTCTCTGGAAGAACACCGTTGATTTCTTCCGCACGCTGGATATCCCGGTCAGACAGCTGGAGTGCTGCTCCGGTGACCTGGCTGACCTGAAGGTCAAGTCCTGCGATGTGGAGGCATGGTCTCCGAGACAGAAGAAGTACTTTGAGGTAGGTTCCTGCTACAACCTCGGCGACGCGCAGGCAAGAAGACTGAAGATCCGCATCAAGTCCAAGGAGAAGGGCAACCATCTGGCACATACCCTCAACAATACCTGTGTAGCTCCGCCGCGTATGCTGATCGCGTTTCTGGAGAACAACCTTCAGGCAGACGGCTCCGTGAAG
>JAFTBX010000046.1 GCA_017455005.1 Lachnospiraceae bacterium
TCCGGGGGAGATATGGAAGTAGTCCGCGTACATGACCGAGTGAGGACTGGTGATGATGATCGTTTCCGGCTTAAGCGCCGCGATTTCCTTTGCGGCCTGCTCGTAAGCCCTGGTTGTCGCCGTAATCTGTGATTCGCTGCCCCGCCCCACCTGCGGCACGATCATCGGGGGATGCGGTACCATAAATGCGGCAAGTATTGACATGGCATATCCCTCCTGTATCTGTATGCAGTCCGTACCGCAGTCCGGCTGCGGTATGGTTTATGAATAATCCCGGATTCTCCTACCTTCAGCATACCACAAACCGGGGCGGTTTAAAAATGTTTCCCCTGTTCTTTATGCTGCTTCTTGACGCAATGACGCGGAAAGGCTATCCTTTTAGATAGCCCGGTATACGGGCGATGGCCGCATTCGGCCATCCATTCATTAAGTATACAGGAGAAACTTGCTATGCCTATGCCCGTCATCGGGATCACACCCCTGGTCGACTACGAAAAAGAAAGTTACTGGATGCTGCCCGGATATATGAACGGCATCATCGAAGCCGGAGGCGCACCCATCATGCTTCCTCTTACCGAAGACGCGGATATGATCCGCCAGCTCCTGGATCATTGTGACGGTCTGCTGATTGCCGGCGGACAGGATGTCTGTCCGGTCCTTTACGGCGAAGAGGAGCTTCCCTGCTGCAAGGAAACTTCTCCGGAGCGTGACCGCATGGAACTGATCCTCTTCGATGAAGCCCTCGCCCGGGATCTGCCGGTTTTCGGCATCTGCAGAGGCCTTCAGTTTATCAATGCCGCCCTCGGCGGTACGCTGTACCAGGATCTGCCCACCCAGCATCCTTCGGACACCGGGCATGTCATGGGCCGGCCTTATGATGTGGCCGCGCATCAGGTCAGCATACTCAGAGGCACTGCTCTCTGGGAGCTGCTCCACCCGGACAGCTGCACCGATGACTTTCCGATCGGCGTCAACAGCCTGCATCACCAGGCAATCAGGGATCTCGCGCCGCAGCTTGAAGCGATGGCCGTTTCCGAAGACGGCCTTACGGAAGCGATCCGGATGCCCGGTAAGTCCTATGTTCAGGCTGTACAATGGCACCCGGAGTTTTCCTATAAAGTCAATGAAGACAGCAGAAAGCTGTTCCGCGATTTCGTCACGGCGGCTGAATGTTATCAGAAGAACCGAAGAATCTGACAGTCCTTCACAGTCAGGCCGCGGTTCATGCCAAAGGAGGTATACATGGCATCTAAAGTTTATTTCACCAGAACCATCACGCCCGAAAAGGTACTTGAGCTCTACCATCTTCTCGGGAAGGGACTTCCCGGCCGGGTCGCAGCGAAGGTCCACAGCGGCGAGGACGGCAATCAGAACTATCTGAAGCCCGGCTTCTGGAAACCGGTTATTGACGCACTCGGCGCGACCGTTGTCGAATGCAACACCGCCTACGAGGGTGCCCGCAATTATACGGATAAGCATCAGAAGCTCCTCGCGAAGCACGGCTGGACCCGTTACTTCAAGGTGGACCTCATGGACGCGGAAGGTCCGGATCTCGTTCTTCCCATTCCGGGCGGCAAGGTCCTGAAGCAGGACTTCGTCGGAAAGAACCTCACAGACTATGACTCTGCGGTCGTTCTTTCACACTTTAAAGGCCATCCCATGGGAGGCTATGGCGGCGCGTTAAAGCAGCTCTCCATCGGCTTCGCTTCCTCTGAAGGAAAGTCCTGGATCCATTCCGGCGGAAAGCTCAAGGACCAGGCCATCCTCTGGGACAACACCTGTGAGCAGGATACCTTCCTCGAATGCATGGCAGACGCAGCGTCAGCTGTCGTGCGTCACTTCGGCGGCGTCGGCGGCAATCTTGCCTTCATCAATGTCATGGCCAACATGTCTGTGGACTGTGACTGCTGCGAAGTGGCAGAAGATCCGTGCATGAAGGATATCGGCATCCTCGTCTCCCTGGATCCCGTTGCCATCGACCAGGCCTGCATTGACCTCGTCTATGCTGCCGATGATCCCGGAAAAGCACACTTCCTTGAGCGTGTCACAAGCCGCAACGGTATCCACACCATCGAGGCAGCCGCAGCGCTCGGTTTCGGTAGCCGCGAATATGAACTGATTGAGATCGACTGAGGCTGTGCTCCATCCAATCTATGGAAGGTACAGATTCTTACATCATTTCTGATAATATAAAAGTGTCTGACACGGGAAAGTGCCGGTGCATCATAAGATGTCCCGGCACTTTCTCTAATTTGAAAGGATCGATTATAAACTTATCAGATCATCAAAGAATTACAGGAACTCCTTGAAGCTGGTGAACAGCTCGCGCTGGCTCTTCAGGTTCTCAATGGTCTCATCCAGGTTGAGGACGAACGGATCCTGGAAGCTGTAATCGTTGCACTTCTGCTTCCAGTCATCGGTAGAGGTGACCTCAAGGATCGCATCGTTCATGGCCTTAACTGCTGCGGGATCGGTTCCCTTCGGAGCGAGCATGACATACTCGGTATCGATAACAAGCTCCGGGATGGTCTCGCTTGCGGACTTCTGATCCGGAAGCAGTGTCGGCGGCTGGCTCAGCATGGTGCAAAGGCTCTTCAGCTGGCCGTTCTCGATGTAGTCAGCAACCGTGGAGTACGGAAGGCTGGTAGCGTCAACTTCGCCGCCAAGCAGAGCGGTCAGACGGGTTGCAGCATCACCGCTGTCGATGATGTTGAACTGTGCGCCGCCAAGGTTGGTCATAACGCATGCCTGGATATAAACGCCGCCACCGGTGGAGATGCCCAGCTTGATGGTGCCCGGGTTAGCCTTGGAAGCCTCGATCAGGTCATCCAGAGTCTCATACGGTGAATCTGCCGGAACAACGATGTTCTCACCGGACTGAATGCCATAGATCGCAACCGGCTCGAAAGCGTCATAACCGAAATCAACCATGCCGGTAGCTTCGTTACCGTTCAGAGCTGCGGTATTGGAGCAGATGTAGGTGTAACCGTCGGTGTCGCCATCCTTGTACTGCTGCATGCAGGTAGCGCCGTTGGAACCGGTAACGTTGGAGCAGACAACTGATACGCCGAGCTTCTCTTCCAGAGCCTGGGAAAGCATACGAGCCATATAGTCGGTATCGCCGCCGGCACCGTGGGTGATGTAGACATTGACAGTCTTGTCAAAGGTGAAGTCGCCGGCTTCTGCTGCCGGAGCTTCGGTTTCAGCTGCTGCCTCGGTTGCTGCTGCTTCAGTAGCCGCCTCGGTTGCCGCTTCGGTTGCTGCAGGAGCTGCTGTAGTAGCTGCAGTGCTGCCGCCGCCGCATGCTGCAAGGCTTACTGCTGCCATTGCAGCCGCCATGGATAATGCAATTGCTTTTTTCATGTTTTTCCTCCTTACATCTTAAACAATGCACAAGTTATATTTCACACGCCGGGCGCCGTATCATTTTTACGGCGCTGGCATTCATGTGACAAATGAGTAATGGTTTTGCCGGTTTATGAGTTAGCCTCTTCTGCCTCGGCACGCTTTGCTTCCTTCAGGTTTGCCCTCGTCGAGAAGATTACGACCAGGATCGTCGCGATCATCAGTACGCAGAAGATCGGATGGCTCCAGAACTTATCACTGGAAGCAAGCTGGCTTACACGGCGCAGGTTGGTCTCAAAAGTCGGTCCCAGGATAAAACCGAGGATCATCGGTACCGTCGGGATCTTGGACTTGATCATCAGGTAACTCATCAGTCCGAAACCGACCATGCAGTAGGTATCGAACAGCATGTTGGCGTTACCGATCGCACCGATCGCGCAAAGTACCAGGACAACGGGAAGCAGGTAGTTCTTCGGCACCTTCAGTACAGATACGAAGAATCGCATTCCAAGGAGCATGAACAGCATCATGAAGATCGCCGCAATGACCATGGCGAAGAAGATCGCGTAAACAACAGCTCCGCTCTTCTCATAGATCAGGGGACCCGGTGCCACGTTGTGGACCTGCAGTCCGCCGAGCAGCATCGCCGTACAGGCATCACCCGGGATACCGAGTGCCAGCAGCGGGATCATCGCGCCGCCGATGGTACCGTTATTCGCGGACTCCGATGCGACGACACCGTCCATGATACCGGTTCCGTAGAGCTGCGGATGCTTGGAAATATTCTTGCTGACCGTATAGCTGATCATACAGCTGACACCGCCGCCGATACCCGGCAGGATACCGATGCCGACACCGATCAAAGCGGATATAATACAGTTCGGGATCTGGGCGATACCTTCCTTCAATGAGAAGCCTGCGCCCTTGATCTTTGCGTTGTTATCTACGGTGAAGCTCTGATCCTTGCGGACGCCTTCAGCGTATGCCATGACCTCACTGATCGCGAACAGACCGATCAGAAGGACCAGCAGCGCGAAACCGTTGTTGAGCTGGAACAGATCGAAAGTGAAACGCGGCTTGGAGTCGATCGGCGCAAGGCCTACGGTCGCAAGCAGCGCGCCGAGAACCGCGCTCACAAGGCCCTTCGGCATATCACGGCCCGTCAGGGCGATAACCATCGACAGGGAGAATACTGCGAGAGCGCAGTACTCATATGCCTGGAACTTCAGTGCGAAGTCGCAGAGGACCGGGGTCAGCACGATCAGAACCGCGATACCGATCAGGGTTCCGAAGAAGCTGAATACAACGCCGGTTCCGAGTGCTTTTCCTGCCTCGCCCTTATCCGCCATGGGCTTACCGTCGAAACAGGTCGCCACGCTGGAAGGCGTTCCGGGGATATTGAGCAGGATCGCGGAGATCAGGCCGCCGGAGATACCGCCGATATAGAGCGCCATCAGCATGCTGATACCCTGGCTCGCGCTCATGGAGTAGGTTGCCGGCAGGAACATGACGATCGCCATGGTTGCCGTAAGGCCCGGAATGGAACCGAAAATGATACCGACCACGGTACCGATAGCGATCAGGATAATTGTGAAAGGCTGGAGAACAGCCATTAATCCTTCAAGTAACATAACCGCTGTACCTCCTTATAAACCGAAATTCTTCAGGATACCCTGCGGAAGCAGGACGTTGAGCTTGTATCTGAAGAGATAGTAGAACAGGCATGCACAGATCAGGGCGACGATCAGCGCCGGAACATAAGTCCTCTTCCATTTATTTGTGGGCGTCAGGATCAGGATCTGCGCAAAGAGGTAGAGAATCGTCATGGGCACAAAACCAACCGGTCCCATCAATCCGACATAAAGCGCAAGGATCACAAAGCTGAGAATAACTTCACGCTTTTCATCGATTCCCTTCTTTAAGTCAAACTTTTCAATCGTACCGCCTGCTTTCACGAAAGCCGCGCGCTTGCGAATGCCTCTGATGAGGATCCACAGTCCCAGGACCAACAGCGCTCCGCCCCAAAGATAAGGAACAAAGTGATTGGTCAGCGGTGTGGAACCCATACCGGTAAAGGTCTTGATACCGGGCACCATGGAGAGATACCACAGTGAGAACAAAGCAATGACGATACCGGGAACGATATCCATCATATACTTGGCGTTCTTTTTCATTAATAATCCTCCCTTCAAATTATTTGTTACTTGTTCCATGTATCTGAAAATGATTCATGTACATCTCTTCAGCACACCATCAGCCTGTTTCAGCCAAGCGCAGCCAGCTCCAGTGCTGTTTTGAGTTCCGGCAGCGGGTCACTCTGCAGTGTGCTTTCATGCACTTCTCCGAGCGGATTGACCGGAAAACCGATGAACCGCCCCCTCAGCAGCACGTCAAGCGTCTGACCTTCCCGGTACAGCGAAAGGGAACCGGGAATATACGAGCCGAGGCTTTTGATCAGCTCCCGCTCCCTGGTGGTAACGGATCCCGAAGACTCATCGAGATTGCCGCCGTACACACGAAGCGGAGCGTAGTCCTTTCCGGGCGCCGTGATGTGGATCAGGCAACCGCTGAACACCTTGTTCAGGCCGTTTTCCCGGATTGGGAAAGTCACATCCGCCATTTCGACAGTCATGCCGCCGCTCTTCCCACAGATATGCTCGCAGCTGAGATATGCTTTTTCATTGATTACGTTGACAAATCCGGCATCCGTAAGGTGCGATGCGCTGATCCCTTCACTCCGGTCATATCGTGCCTCATCCAGCCGGCTTAAGACCCGGCGTCTGAGGATCGTTTCCCGAAGCTCCCGTTCGAAATTTACTTTGACAGGGCGGGCAAGCAGAAGATAAAAAACCACTGCCGCTGCCGCGGGCACCCAGATCCACCGTCCCGCGCCTGTCAGAAAAAGGGAAACGCCGATCAACAGCAGACCGATAAAATAGATCAGATTGATCAGA
>JAFTBX010000047.1 GCA_017455005.1 Lachnospiraceae bacterium
ATGAAGAACCGCAAGAGCGCGTTCTAAGCATGAAATAATAAAAATAATGACAGTCAATCAGACGCAAGGCTCGGATTGGCTGTCATTTTGTGGTATGATGAGAATGGATCTGAACATAAATCCCAGAACGAAAAAAGAGGAAATCATCTTATGTTTTTTATGATAGGCATCACAAACGGTCAGAAAGATCTGGAGCATAATCAGACGGAGATCTGTGATATCTGCGGCAGATACGGACGGTTCGAGGTCTTTATG
Organism: Lachnospiraceae bacterium; assembly: GCA_017455005.1. Lineage (GTDB taxonomy): Bacteria > Bacillota > Clostridia > Lachnospirales > Lachnospiraceae > Avilachnospira. Next base: position 256 of record JAFTBX010000047.1, read on the forward strand.
ACCTATACGCAGCTGCTGTTGTTCTTTATCCCTGTTTTTAAATGGAACAGGCAGTACTTTGTGCGAATGAGCTGCTGCGGAGCCATGTATACACTGAATCCGGAGGTTGGAGCCAGGATCGCGCGCGGCGAGGATGTAACGATCCAGAAGGATGATCTTATGCGGATGTCCCGGAATGCCGCGGATATGTACGGAGCCTCAGGCACGTACGGATCAGGCACGGGCTATGGTTCGTCCGGCAGCGGCGGCAGTCTCTATGAACAGTCGAGACGCGCATGGCGCGATGAGGGCGAAACTGCGGAAAATGCGCCCGCAAAGATCCATCACCGCTGCGTCATCTGTGGGTATGAGACCGATGAAGATTTTAAATACTGTCCGAAATGCGGGCAGCGTTTTTGAGCAAAGGCCGCTTATTTACGGCAAATCATTTGCAGAGAATTATAAAAGAGTAAAAATGACAGCAGCCCGCGGGCTGCTGTCGCTGTTTCTGAATGATTGTACGGGAGAAGAAAGCTTTCGTCAGTTCAGCTGATAGGTCACGGTAACCTGGGCTGTGATGTCAGCCTCACCCGGCATGACGCTCATGCCGAAACCGCTTGCCATATCCGCTGCGGCCTCTTCCATGGCGTAGTTGGACTTTGCATAGCGGTATGCGGTGTTCTGATATCCTTCGCTGATGGAAAGGACGCGGCCAAGCTCTCCGTCTGCACTTGCTGCGAGGACCGCGGCTTTTTTATCCGCCGCTTTTACGGCTGCAGCAAGAGCTTCTTCATAAGCTTCGTCATAGTTGCTGGCATAGAAACGGAAGTTATTCACATCGTTGATGCCGAGCTTGATGCATTCAGCCACGATGTCGCCGGCATCATCAATATCCTGGTCGGAGACTGTAAGCGTTGTCTGCACCTGATAGCCGGTGATCTTCGGTGTTTTGCCGTTGTAGTCATAGTCCGGATAAAGGTTGTAGTTGGAAGTCTGGATGCTCTTTTCATCGACGCCCCTCTTTTTGAGGTGATCAATGACGGTTTCGATCGTTTTGGCGTTTTCTTCCTGCGCTCCGTCAGCGGTTGCGGACCGGGTCGTCACGCCGAAGGAGATCTCCGCCTTATCCGGTACGGCCTTGGCGGTTCCGGATGCGCTTACAGTAATGGTGCGGGGGTCACTTAAGGGAGTACCTCGGCCAAGCGCATCGCGGAAAGCGTCAAATGCGTCCTGTGCGCTTGCAGACTTGTCACTGTCCGGTTTTTCGGGCAATGCTTCCGATTCTTTGGAAGGCGCGGACTTTACCGGTCCGGCTCCTGTTGCGGCATAGGCGGTGCCGCAGGCAGTCAGTGCCGCGCAGGCGAGGAGCCCTGCTGCGAGTGATACCCAGATACGTCTGTTTTTCATAATCATCCTCCAGTCTTTCATAATAAATCAGCTTATGCACATACGGAATCCGTCCGTGCACATTTCATATTTATCTGCGTGTTTTTGAAAGTGTATTCAGAAAATCTCTTATCAGTTTCAATTTATCATATCAATATATAAAATACTTGAAGCAGTGCTTGCGATTTACTGAAGAATTTGTGACCTCATAATGTTGTTTTAAGTCGTGTGATCCTTAATATGCATTACAAATAATGTTTATGGAATCGTAAGAAAGCCTGCGTTGCTTTATCTTAGAGGCGGGAGTATGATAACTGTACTAACGAAAACAGTACAGTTGGAAAATGCAACCTGCCGCTATCGGCCTGTGATGTCTGGTGGGGCAGTGGTGCAGAAAGAGAATCAGGATGCCGGATGAGAAAGTTCCCGTAATTATGGTACGGGATCTGAAAAAGATTTATAAGATCGGGGTGAACCGCGTCCACGCGCTGGACGGGATCTCTTTTGATGTTTATAAAGGAGAGTTTCTGGCGATCGTCGGTACGTCAGGCTCCGGCAAATCAACATGCCTCAATATGCTGGCGGGGCTCGAACATCCGACGTCAGGCACGATCAGTATTCTGGGGAAACGAATCGATAAGATGAACGAACATGAACTGGTCGGCTTCCGCAGGAAGCACGTCGGTTTCATCTTTCAGAGCTATAACCTGATCGCTTCGATGAATGCCGAAGAAAATGTAGCCATGCCGCTCGTGTTCCGCGGAACGCCGAAGGATCAGCGTGTGGCGGCGGCACATAAGTATATGAAGCTGATCGGGATCCTGGATCAGGCAAAACATATGCCTGGCCAGATGTCCGGCGGTCAGCAGCAGCGCGTCGGCATCGCACGGGCACTGGTCATTGATCCGGATATCATTTTTGCGGATGAGCCGACCGGCAACCTGGATTCGGGGACAACGGCGGAGGTACTGGCGCTGATGCGAAAGATCGTCACGGAACAGCACAAGACACTGATCATGGTCACGCATGACAGCAGCATTGCGGCAGCGGCAGACCGGCAGATACGTATCGTAGACGGAAGAATCACGGAGATTATAGAAGCAGGGAGACATTCGGATGAAGATAAATAAGAGAATAAATACAATGAAACGTATCGGAACTGCGCTGCTTGCAGCAGCGGTGCTGGCATCCGGCCTGCTTCCCGGCACATGGACGCCCGGCGCGGTCGAAGCACAGGCTGCCTATATCAACACAAACCAGAACACCTTTATCCATGATGTGGAAGATATTCAGATGGGGTATATCGGCCAGGAGATGCAGTTCAGGGTCCGTGTCGGTTATAACGGCGTTAACGGGCTGTACGGGCCGGGAACGGATCGCATCACGGACGTCATTGTACGTATGTCCAACGATCCGAACTATATCAACCGGGTGACCGGCACGACCAAAGGGGACGATATCTCCGACGCCAAGAATCCGTATGATCCGGATGATATCGAAGAAGTCGACCTCTATAACGCATGGAAGGAAGGCAGGCGGAACGGCATTGCCAGGGCTTTCGGCGGCAGCATGACCTATCCGATTGACTCGGGTACATATCCCTTTGAGATCAGTTCCGGCCAGATGGCACAGGAGCATCGTTTCAGTGAACTGAAGAAGGACCAGTACGAGGAAGTGACTTTCCGCGTGCAGGTACGTGCTGATGTAGAGGAAGGCTACTACGGCATCCCGATTTCCATTTATTACAATGTTCCGCCCAACTTTTATCCTGATTACCAGGGCCAGATGAAGGTCGAATATGTCAATGTCTATGTCAGTAAGTCGGGTGAGGTCATGATGCCGGGCACACTTACGGGCGACATGGCGTTTGCGATCGGCGAGGGGCAGATGACGCCGGCCGGTACGGCTCCTGGGGTCATGGAGTTTGGCGTGAATTTCCGCAACCAGACCGGGAGACCACTGTACGATGTCATCGTCCATATCAATCCGGAACTGGCCGCCGACATGGGTGCGCAGCTGACACACCGGGCAAAGGCGGAGGCGGTACAGGGATTTCCGTTCAACATTAATGAATCCAACTATGACAGGGTCTTTACGTCCGTACAGCCGGAAGAAACGATCACAGCGCCGTATTCCATGGCGATTATGCCCAATGCGGCAAGCGCGTTTTATCCTTTAAGCTACACGGTCAGCTACAAGCTGACGCCGGAGGCTTCCGCAGCATATAAGGAAGACTATGTCAGCTTTGTACGGATCGATAACCCGTCGATGGATGATAATTCCAGCAGCCTTGGCGAGTTTAACGTCAACGACCGTTCCAAGGCACGTCTGATCGTGGCGGGATTTCATACTGAACCGGAACAGGTATTTGCCGGGCAGCGTTTTGATCTGGTTTTGACGATGAAAAATGCTTCGGACAGCATCGGCGCCAGCAATATCCTGTTCTCTCTGGAATCGGAGAAGGCGGACAATGTGACCGTGTTTTCCACAGAATCGGGCGCGAACTCTTTTGTCGTCAACTCCCTCAGGGCGGGAGAAACGACCGAACTGAGGATGACGATGGAAGCGGCTCCCGGGGTGGATCCCAGGTCTTATGCCGTGACGATCAATGAGAAATATGATTCCCCGGACTTTAAGAATGCGGAAGAAAAAGTGACGATCAACATCCCGGTCAACCAGGTCGCAAGGATGAGCGTAACGAACTTTGAACTGACTCCCGAGTCGATCGAGGTTGGCCGTGAGTGCAATGTCATGTTCGGCATCAACAATACCGGCAAGGTTACGCTTTATAATGTTGAGGCGATCTTTGAGGCAGATTCGATCCGCAAGACTTCGTCTTACGTCGGCAATCTCAAGTCCGGTGAGACCGGCAACATTGACGTTATGCTCACCGGTGCGGCACCGACCGAAGATGACGGTACGATCCCGATCAGGATCCGTTATGAGGATGTCAACGGTAACGAATCTTTTACAGAGCAGACATGCACTTTATTTGTTACGGAGCCGGTTCCCGTGGAGATGAACATGGATGAGTTCGTACCTGAGGACGACGGAAGCGGAAGCTCCCCGCTGAAAAAAGCGATGCCCTTTGTCATCCCGGCAGGACTGGCCCTGCTCATCGGAGGCATCGCAATCAGGAGACATCGTCGTAAAAAGAAACGCGAGCAGGAGCTCGAAGATATTTAAATCAAAATGAGACCGCAGGATCTGATCACACTGGCTATAAGGAATCTGCTGCGCCGTAAGACACGTACTGTGCTTACGGTGCTTGGCGTGGTCATCGGTACGGCGTCCATTGTGATCATGATGAGCCTCGGCCTCGGGATGAGCAGGTCGATGGTGGAGCTGTATAAGAGCTTTGGCTCGCTGACGACTGTGACGGTATATTCCTATGGTTCGGAGGACAGCACGAAGGAGCTGACGGACGAAACGATCGCAGGCTTTGGCCGGATCCCGCATGTCACGGGGACATCCCCGGTCCTGAATGTGGACGTGCAGGCAAAGTGCGGATCGGCGGAAGGTTATCTGCAGCTGTATGGCGTGACGCAGGACTATCTGAAGCAGATCGAACTCGGCTCCGGCACGCTCCCGAAGCCTGATCAGCCGGAACTGGAACTTATCTTCGGCAACATGGCATCGCGCATGTTTTATAAAACGAATGCTTCGGGCAGGTTTCGGGCTGACGATACGGAAGAAGTTACGATCGATCCTGTGACGGATACGATCTTCTATACTTTTCCGGAGGGATCACAGACCGGCTCTGGCAGCGGCAATGCAGCGGGCAGCCAGCAGGGTAAAGCAAATGCAAAAAAATACATGCTGCAGACGGTCGGCATGGTTAAGGGCAGCGCGGAAGAATATAATGAGTTTTCCTGGGGAGTATACTGCGATATTGATTCACTGAAGACTTTTTTAAAGAAGATCTATAAGAAAAATCTGGTGCCGTACCCCAAAACGAACAAGAAAGGAAAGCCGCTCAGCTACTATGTTTACAATGAAGCGTATGTCTTTGTTGACGACATGGAAAATGTCAGTGCCGTTCAGACCCGCATCAATGATATGGGTTTTCAGGCAAACTCCAACATGCAGTGGCTCGAACAATCCCAGCAGACGATGGGTATGGTACAGGCAGTGCTCGGCGGCATTGGCGCAGTCTCGCTTCTGGTAGCCGCGATCGGTATCGTCAACACGATGATGATGTCCATTTATGAAAGGACCCGGGAGATCGGCATCATGAAGGTCCTCGGCTGCGATATGAACGATATCCGCAATCTGTTTCTCGTGGAATCCGGCGCGATCGGGTTTATCGGAGGTGCGGTCGGACTGGCATTGAGCTGGGCTGTGTCTTTTGCCATTAACCGGCTCGCTACCGGAGCCGGACAGGCAATCATCGGAATGCCGTCGTCCGACGGAATCTCATATATACCTATGTGGCTCGCGGGTTTTGCTATCGTCTTCGCGATCGCGATCGGAACGATCGCGGGATATATCCCGGCGAAGCGGGCTATGAGCTTAAGCCCGCTGGCAGCAATCAGAAATGAATGAAAAATCCCGGTCTTTCAGATAATTGTTAAGACCGGGAACTGTGTTTCTAAATGGGAATCAGCTATACTGTTCCTGCAGCTTTCGGAGCCGGTCGCGGATCATGTCCACAACATCGTCCGGTGCCGTGACGCGGATGCGTCCGCTCAGGGAAAAGATCCATCCGATAAAATGATCCGTGACAGCCACGTCAATGTAAGCCTTAAAACCGTCGGTTCCGACGGGCAGCAGGCGTACATCCGTGCCGAAGCGATCAATAATCACGCCGACAAGATCTGCGTCACCCTCCAGGGTGACCCGCTGCTCTTTGCCCGCAAACATGCTGAACATGCGCTGAGAGTAGGAGGCCATATCCAGTGCGGAAAAGTCTTCTTCGCCAAGGCGCTTTTCTTCTGTGGCGGAGAGTTTCAGCATTTTATCGACTCTGTAATGCTTGATCTTGGCGCTTATAGCGTCATAACCGATCAGGTAGTAAAACTCGTCTGCCCAGACAAGCGCCCAGGGGCTGATCTGGTAGAAAGCGCCGTCATGGCGCAGGATCATTTCTTTTTTGCGGTTCCAGTTGAAGTACTGGAACCGGATCTGGACGTTTTGGTTGATCGCACTGTGGATGATATCCACATTATAATAGATGCTTTCATTGACCGCCTTGGTGATGCCGGAAAAATAGATTTGACGGTGCAGCTCTCTGGCGTCATACTTGTTTGTGAGGCTCTCGAGCTTGCGGATCAGCGCGAGCGATTTCTTTTCCGTCATGAACTGTGCGGCCTGTACGGAATCTACAAGAAGCTTGAGCTCTGCCAGTTCAAACGGACGCTCCCCGATATGATAATAATGATTGCGCCCCAGCTGCTCGGCAATCACGTCGATCCCGAAATGGCGGAGTTCTTCAAAGTCATCGTAAAGGGTCTTGCGGTCGGCATTGATATCGTGATCTTTCAGACGCGAAGCGATCTCGGCAAGGGTCAGCCCGTTGGAATCGTTGGTCTCTTCCATCAGGATCTTTGCAAGATAAAGCAGTTTGAGTTTCTGATTATTCCCCTTTGCCATGCCGGCGCCTCCAAGTTATACTTATAAACACAGATATGCAATCTGCCATATACTATTCTACTATTTAAGATGCGTTCGGAAAAGCCGAAATGTTGATTAATTCGGCTTTATGTGATACAAGAAATAAATATGGAAGAAAAAACACTGACCATACTGGAATATGATAAGATTATAGAAAAGCTCTGCAGTTTTGCATCCTCGGATGCCGGCAGAGCATTTTGCGCATCCGTAAAACCATCCTCCAACTACCGGCATATCCATGCCTGGCAGCAGAACACCAGCGATGCCTGCGACAGGATACGTTTAAGCGGTAATGCGCCTTCTTTCCGGGGCGTCCGGGAGATCGGGGACATCCTGAAACGGCTGGAGATCGGCGCAACGTTGTCTGTACAGGAACTGATGACGGTTGGATCGGTACTGACGGCAGCGGACCGGGTATACCGGTACGGCAGCGGCAGGGATGCGGAACACGGGGAGGATTCCCTCTCGGAGATGTTTGGCATGATCGAGCCGCTGACGAATGTGAACAGGGAGATCGGGCGCTGTATCCTTTCGGAAGATGAGATCGCGGATGACGCGTCCGCCGGACTGTTTGGCGTGAGGCGCAGACTGAAGCAGGCGGCTTCCGATATACATGACGCCATGGCGTCCAAACTCAATGCCTATCGCGATTATCTGACAGATGCCGTCATTACCCAGAGGGACGGCAGATACTGCCTGCCGGTCAAGGCCGAGTACAAGTCCAAGGTGCCGGGCATGGTTCATGACATGTCCTCTACCGGTATGACCCTGTTTATCGAGCCGATGGCAGTGGTCAATCTCAACAACCGGATCCGCGAGCTGATGGCGGAAGAACAAAAGGAGATCAATAAGGTGCTTGAGACGCTCAGTCTCAGCCTGGCCCCCTATGCTGATACGATCGCGGATGATATCAAGCTGCTGAAGAAGCTTGACATGATCTTTGCAAAGGCTCTCTTTTCTGCGGAGATCGGGGGGACGGAGCCGAAGTTCAGCAAGGACCTTGCGATCGATTTAAAGCAGGCCAGACATCCGCTGATCGAAAAGGACAAGGTCGTTCCGATCGACGTGAGACTTGGCGGTGATTATGATCTTCTGATCGTTACGGGCCCTAACACCGGCGGAAAAACTGTCTCTTTGAAGACCACCGGACTTTTGACACTGATGGGTCAGTCGGGTCTGCACATTCCCGCTGATGAGGGCTCGGTCCTCGGCATTTTTGATGATATTTATGCGGATATCGGCGATGAGCAGAGTATAGAGCAGAGCCTGTCAACCTTTTCATCGCACATGAAGAACATCGTGCACATCCTGAAAAAGGCGGATTCCAGGTCACTGTGCCTGTTTGATGAGCTTGGTTCAGGCACGGATCCGACGGAAGGCGCAGCGCTCGGCATCGCGATCCTCGACTTCCTGCACAACATGAAGACAAGGGTCATGGCCACGACGCACTACAGTGAGATCAAGCTGTATGCGTTGGAGACAGAAGGCGTGGAAAATGCCTGCTGTGAGTTTGATGTACAGACGCTCAAACCTACATACCGGCTGCTGATCGGTATCCCCGGCAGATCCAACGCGTTTGCCATATCCAAGCGACTGGGACTTCCGGAGTATATTATAGAAGAAGCAAAACGGCATATCGCGGCGGAAAATGAGAGCTTTGAAGACATTATCCGCCAGTTGAACGACGACCGCGTCCGCATGGAAAAGGCCAAGGCAGAGACGGAAGCGGCCAGACAGGAGATCAGTTCCTTACGCGGCAGGATCCGTAAAAAGGAAGAGCGCCTTGATGAGTCCCGTGAGAAGATTCTGAATGAAGCCAGGGAAGAAGCGCAGAAGATCCTGAAGGATGCAAAAGAGACGGCGGATATGGCGATCCGTGAGATCCAAAAGGCATCCTCCGGCAAGGGTCAGGCTGATACATCGGATGCGGAAGCTGCCAGAGAGCTGCTTCGTGAGAGCATGAAGAAACATGATACCCATAAACAGGCACAGCAGAAAGGCCCGTCAAAACCGGTTTCCGCAAGGAAGCTGCAGGTGGGCGATGAAGTGCGCGTCCTCAGTATGGGAGGTATGACCGGTACGGTCACGGCGCTTCCGGATAAGGATGGTATCATTTCGGTGCAGCTCGGATTTATGAATTCCCGTGTGAATATCCGGGAGATCGAGCTTGTAAATGAGGCAGGTAAAAACGGCGGCGGCTCCAAAGGAAAGTCGGCAGGCGGCCCGGCAAAGGGCGGATCCGGCAGTGTGACGAAGAGCTTCGGGATGAAGTCCATGACCGTGAGTCCGGAGATCAACCTGATCGGCATGACGACGGACGAGGCCCTTCCGGAACTGGAAAAATATCTGGATGACGCTTATCTGGCCCGGCTGAACAGCGTCCGCGTCGTCCACGGCAGGGGCACCGGTGCGCTCAAGAACATGGTGCACCAGCGTCTTCGAAAGCTGAAATACGTGGATTCGTTCCGGCTTGGAACCTTTGGCGAGGGAGATACAGGTGTGACGATCGTTACTTTTAAGTAATGAACGTATGGGGACCCCCGGCGACGGCGGATGCCCCATGCGGTGTATAGCATCGTAATGTGTGAAGAAAACACATGGAATTGAAGTTATTAATGCGGTTTAGTTATAAAGGAGATCACGCATGGCAGAGAAACAGCGCGTCATGATCGTAGACGATGATCCGTCGATCGCGGAGCTCATCAGTCTTTACCTGATGAAGGAATGCTATGATACACTGACAGTGGAAGACGGAGAAGAAGCGCTCAGGCAGTTCCCGGTTTACCGGCCGGATATCATTTTGCTGGACCTGATGCTTCCGGGTATTGACGGCTATCAGGTTTGCCGGCAGCTTCGGATGGATTCGGATGTACCGATCATCATGCTGAGTGCCAAAGGTGAGGTATTTGATAAGGTGCTCGGGCTGGAGCTCGGAGCAGATGACTACATCATCAAGCCGTTTGACTCCAAGGAACTGGTTGCGAGGGTGAAGGCTGTGCTGCGCCGTTATAATGCACGCCCGGAAAAAACCGGCAAAAAAGAGCAGAACGGCGAATATGTGGAGTATCCGGGTCTGACGGTCAATCTCTCCAATTATTCGGTAACCTATAATGGTCGTACTGTGGATATGCCGCCGAAGGAACTGGAGCTTTTGTATTTCCTTGCTTCATCACCGAACCAAGTCTTTACAAGAGAGCAGCTGCTGGATAATATCTGGGGCTATGAGTATCTCGGAGATACGCGGACGGTCGATGTGCATATCAAGCGTCTTCGTGAAAAACTGCCTGACAGCAGCGACTGGGCGATCTCGACAGTATGGGGAATCGGCTACAAGTTTGAACTGAAAAGCGGGAAATAAGTTGAAGATAACAAAATTATCCTTGACAGCTTATCAAAAAGATGTATAATACGTGCATACTGTAGTACGAGTGAATGTGGTATTTCACTCAAAGCGTGATAGAGGCCGCGGTCAACATCAGTAATTCCGAAAAACGCCAGGAAGCGTGGAGTGAAAGGGGAGACCGCCGAAGGAGCAGATGATTTCCTGATGATCTGCTGCCTGGGACGACGGACAAGATCCGCCGGACTGTCGCAGCGCCGGATACCTGGGGGACCGGCCAACTGCGGAGAGCTGTCATGACCTGGGAAAACATGCATGAACCTTCCAAGAGTCATGATACAAACTATCATGGCTCTTATTTTTTAGTTTTTGGAGAGGAGATTCAAATGTTTGTAAACACGTTCTGGTCACTGGTACCTCCGATCGTGGCGATCGCCCTGGCGCTGATCACGAAGGAAGTGTACTCATCCCTTTTTATCGGCATTCTGTTCGGTGGACTTCTGTACTCCGGATTCAGCTTTGTCGGAACCATGGAGCATGTCTTTGTAGACGGCATGATCGGTTCCCTGGCTGACTCCTGGAATGTCGGTATCCTGATCTTCCTGGTCATTCTCGGCGGCATGGTCATGCTGATGAACCGTGCCGGCGGATCGGCAGCTTTCGGCCGCTGGTCAGTCACCCATGTCAAGACCAAGTTCGGCGCGCAGCTTGCGACGATCGCACTCGGCGTCCTGATCTTCATCGATGACTACTTCAACTGCCTTACGGTCGGTTCTGTCATGCGTCCGCTGACCGATAAGCACGGTATCAGCCGCGCAAAGCTTGCATACCTTATTGATGCGACGGCAGCGCCTGTATGTATTATCGCTCCGATTTCTTCCTGGGCAGCAGCGGTTACGGGCTTCGTAGACGGCGCCAACGGACTGACCCTTTTCATCCGCGCGATCCCCTACAACTTCTACGCGTTCCTGACCATCGTCATGATGATCGTACTTGCAGCCAGAGACTTTGATTACGGTCCGATGAAGATGGTGGAGATGAGCCATCGCCTGGATCTCAGCACCGCGGATCCGAGTATTACCGGCGCTGAGGATCAGCCGAACCCGCCGGTCAGTTCCAAGGGTAAGGTCATCCATCTCGTTCTGCCGATCATTTCCCTGATCATCTGCTGTGTCATCGGCATGATCTATACCGGCGGCTTCTTTGAGGGCGAGTCCTTTGTTGACGCTTTTGCAAATTCCGATGCTTCTGTTGGTCTGGTTTACGGTTCCTCCGTCGCTATGATCATCACGATCATCTTCTACCTTGCAACCCGGGTACTTAGCTTTAAGGACTGCATGAACGCGATCCCCGAAGGCTTCAAGAGCATGGTTCCCGCAATCCTGATCCTGACCTTTGCTTGGACCCTGAAGGCTATGACCGACTCTCTCGGCGCAAAGGAATATGTCGCGGCACTGGTTGAGAACGTGGCAGGCAACAATGCCATCATGAGCTTCCTTCCGGCATTTGTCTTCCTGATCGGATGCTTCCTTGCATTTGCAACCGGTACTTCATGGGGCACCTTCGGTATCCTGATCCCGATCGTTGTCAATGTTTTCAATGCTGACCTCAGCAACGAGCTGATGATCATCGCGATCTCCGCCTGCATGGCCGGCGCTGTCTGCGGCGACCACTGCTCACCGATCTCGGATACGACGATCATGGCGTCTGCCGGCGCGGAGTGTGATCACATCCAGCACGTATCCACGCAGCTTCCCTACGCGATCACTGTCGCGGCGATCTCTCTGGTTTGCTACATCATGTCCGGATTTATCCGTAACTGGGTCATCTGCATGCCTCTCGGCATCATCCTGACCATCATTGTCCTTCTTGTGATCGGCAAGGCCAACGGAAGCAAAGCTGAAGCATAAACATCAGAATCAGAATTAAAAAATCATAGATATGAGAAACCCGTCCGCGGCAGTGATATGCCTTCGGACGGGTTGTTTTTATCCGTGGTATAAACCGAAACAGATCGCGTACAGCGACGCTAAATCAGCGTTCTTTGGTTGAAAAGCTGAGGACGATGATCCCGGGGCCGGTATGGGAACCGATGACCGGGCCGACATCCGCGATGAACTCCGCTTTGCGGCCGGTCTTTTCAAAGATCATTTTTTCTACCAGGGCGGCGTCTTCAGCAGCGTCAGCATGGTTGATAACATAGGGTACGCCGTCAGCTGCACTGCCGGTGACTTTGCCGTCGGTACCGATGGAACTGCCGAGCTTGATGTACTGATCCACAAGAGAAGACAGGGACGCCTTGCGGCCGCGCATCTTGAACATGTTGATCAGCTTGCCCTCGTCATCTACGTGGAGAACGGGGCGGATGTTGAGCAGATTGCCTGCAAATGCAGCCGCCGCGCTGACTCTGCCCCCGCGCTTAAGATATACAAGATCATCGACAGTGAACCAGGTGGCGATCGACGGGCAAAGATTCTGTACAAATGCCGCAGCTTCGTCGAGGGTAGCACCGGCTTTCTTCCTGTTGATGGTGAGCCATACAAGCAGACCCTGTCCGCCGGAAGCGCAGAGGGTATCGATCGCGATGATCTTACGATCCGGGTACTCTTCCGCCAGTTCCTTTGCGGCGGCGATGCCCTGCTCGCTGGTTGTGCTGATGCCGGAGTCAAATCCGATATAAAGGATGTCATCACCGGCCTCAAGTGCCGGACGGAACAGCTCTTTGAAAATCTCCCTGTTGACGGCGGAGGTACGGCTGATACCGCCGGCGCGCATCTTGTCATAGAAGGCCTTCGGGCTCATCTCACGGTTGGAATATTCCTGGTCTTCTCCGTCAAAACGAAATGTAAGATCGGCACTGATCACGCCCCATTCAGAAAGCGTTGCGGGAGAAAGGTCACAACCGGAATCCGTCGCAATAATATATGCCATATCGTACCTCCTGTATCAAGATAGATTCAAAAGATCATGTTATCTAATCTATGAGACAAGATTAACAGATAATTAAAACTTAGTCAACTGTAAACTTGAAACTTTTAGCTTGTCATACGGACGATTTAGAGATATATTGTCAGTAAGCCGTGTTTTCAGACAACACATAAAGGAGCAGGCATGAACTTTGACAAGGCACTGATCGCGGGCAAACTGCGCAGATGGGAAAAATACATTAATAACTTCAGGCTTCCTGACTGGGAAAGCATACCGGATATCGGCCTCTACATGGAGCAGGTTCTGCTTCTGCTGCGGGAATATTTTAACTATATTCCGCCGGAACTTGTGGAGGAAGACCTGATCACTGCGGCAGCGATCAACAACTATGTCAGGAAAAAGGTCATCCCGGAACCGCAGAAAAAGAAGTATTACCGGCTGCATATCGCATATCTTATTATCATCTGTCTGTTGAAACAGACACTCAGCATCAATATGATACAGCGATTTATGCCGCTTGGGCTGTCGGAAGAAGACGCGCGGGAGAGATATAACCGCTATGCGGGGCTGCAGCACGTTGCTACGGAGAACTTTGTGGAGGGCGTCAGACTTGCTGCCGGAAGGATTCTGGATCATAAAGATGCTCCGGCGGAGGCAGCAGAGAGCACAGAGGATCTCGTTATGGTCTCCGTTATCTATGGAGGTCTTGCACGTGTCCTTGCGGACAAGCTCCTTCATCTTGAGGGGAAGACCCTGGAAGACGGCGGCAGCATTGCCATAGATCAGGCTTGAAATAAAGGCTTATATAGGCTATACTATCAAGGTTCACGTGAACTTTTGTTCATTAATAATAATCCAACGCTTTCAATGGCGGAAAGGTGGAAATGAATGGCTGATAACAAGAAACTGGTAGAAGATATCACATCCATGGATGTTGACTTTGCGCAGTGGTATACGGATGTAGTCAAGAAAGCTGAGCTTTGCGACTATTCTTCCGTAAAGGGCTGCATGATCATGGAGCCGGCGGGCTTCGCGATCTGGGACGCCGTCCGTGAGGGACTGGACAAGCGGTTTAAGGAGACCGGCGTAGAAAACTGCGCGATGCCCCTTTTTATTCCGGACAGCCTGCTTCAGAAGGAAAAGGATCATGTAGAAGGTTTTGCGCCTGAAGTGGCATGGGTCACCAGAGGCGGCTCCGAAAAGCTGCAGGAGAAGCTGGCGGTTCGCCCGACTTCCGAGACGCTGTTCTGCGATTACTACGCAAAGAAGATCCATTCCTACCGTGATCTTCCGAAGCTCCTGAACCAGTGGTGCTCCGTTGTTCGCTGGGAGAAGACGACCAGGCCGTTCCTTCGCTCCAGAGAGTTCTGGTGGCAGGAGGGCCACACCGCTCATGCCACAGCGGAAGAGTCCAGAGAGCGCACCATCCAGATGCTGAATGTCTACGCTGACTTCTGTGAGGAAGATCTGGCGATTCCCGTAGTCCGCGGCGAGAAGACCGAGAAGGAGAGATTTGCAGGCGCGGAGTCTACCTTTACGATTGAAGCGCTGATGCATGATGGCCAGGCGCTGCAGTCCGGTACCTCCCATGACTTTGGTGACGGATTTGCGAGAGCGTTCAACATCCAGTATACAGATAAAGAAAACAAGCTGCAGTACGTCCATCAGACTTCCTGGGGCTTGAGCACCCGTATTATCGGTGCCATCATCATGGTCCATGGTGATAACGACGGACTGAAGCTTCCGCCGCATATCGCACCGACTCAGGTTATGATCTGCCCGATCCAGATGCAGAAGGCAGGCGTTCTGGATAAGGCGGCTGAGATCAGAGACTGTCTGAAGAAGGCAGGTATCCGCGTACGTCTTGATGACCGTGACAAGTCTCCGGGATTCAAGTTCGCGGACTGCGAGATGCGCGGTATTCCGTTAAGAGTCGAGATCGGTCCGAGGGATATTGAAAACGGCCAGGCGGTTCTGGTACGCCGCGATACGCGCGAGAAGACTACAGTCTCTCTCGATGCACTGGAGACAACCGTAGCAGAGATGCTCGAGAAGATCCAGAAGAACATGTTCGATATGGCTAAGGCGCATGTGGAGAGCCATACTTTCCCGGCGAAGTCGATCGAAGAGATGGAGGATATCCTCGACAAGAAGACAGGTTTTGTTAAGGCAATGTGGTGCGGTGACAGAGCCTGCGAGGATGCGGTCAAGGAAAAGACCGGCGCTACCTCCCGCTGCATTCCGTTTAAGCAGGAATGTATCTGCGAGACTTGCATAAACTGTGGCAAGCCGGCGCAAAAAATGATATACTGGGGACGGGCATATTAAGCTGCGGCAGTTATCATTTGCATAACAATTTCAAAGAGCTGTCTGCGGCATGCAGGCAGCTTTTGTTATGAAGAAACATGCCGGAGCAATGGGCCGTATGAAGCGGTAAACGCGCAGACAGCAATGAGCCGTGCGCGGATAGCGGCGCAGGAGTGCATTGAGGATATGGCGGATACAGAAGTAAAGTTTCATATTGATCTTCCTGAAGACGTAACGACAATCATTGAAAAGCTGGAAGGAGCCGGATTTGAGGCTTTTGCTGTCGGCGGCTGTGTGCGGGACTCGATCCTCAGTCGTGAGCCGGGCGACTGGGACATCACCACTTCCGCAAGACCGGAGTCCATCAAGTCGCTGTTTCGCAGGACGGTTGATACCGGTATCGAACACGGTACGGTAACGGTGCTGATGGGCAGCCGGTCGTACGAAGTTACGACATACCGCATCGACGGAGAGTATGCGGACTTAAGGCATCCGAAGGAAGTACTGTTTACAGCATCGCTGGAAGAAGATCTGAAACGGCGTGATTTTACGATTAATGCCATGGCATACAATGATAACACCGGGCTGGTGGATCTCTTTGATGGCATGGGAGATCTGGACCGGCATCTGGTGCGCTGTGTCGGCGATCCGGACGAGCGTTTCAATGAGGACGCACTCAGGATCCTTCGGGCGGTACGCTTCGCAGCACAGCTCGATTTTCAGATCGAAGACGGTACGAGGGACGCGATCACCGGCCATGCTGCCAATCTTGCGGCGGTATCGAAGGAACGCATACTGGTTGAACTTACCAAGCTGATCTGCTCAGGCCATATAGAAAAAACAGAAGACCTGCGGAAGCTGGGACTGGATCCCTATCTGGCAGAGCATTTCGGGATGGTCAGTATTGACAATCTGATGGAACTGAAGGCTCAGGCATTGACAGATGAGATGAAGAAGGCCTGGGGATTTGCCGCAGAGACATCCGCCTGGATCAGACAGAAGACTGAAAAGGCCGGTGCAGACGAGGAGGATCAAAGTGCCAAACCTGCAGAGGCGGCGGATGGTCCGAAGGTGACCGGCAATGCCGGCGTGCCGATGGATAACGTTCTGGCGCTCTTCGGGCTTCCGACATCGAAAGCGGCGGCAGTGCAGACAGAAGAAAAAACAGACGCGGCCACGGATGATCGTTTCGCGGCGTTTGATCTCAGCCGCGCGGTAACAGCTGATAAAAGGTACATCCGGTTTGGTTTCCTTCTGCAGGGCATGGATCGTCAAAATGCGGCACAGCTGCTGAAGAGCCTGAAAGCGGACAACATTACGCTGAAACAGGGAGCGCTGCTTGCGGAGATGAGTCTGAAACCTCTGCCGACAGACCGGTACGCGCTGAAAAAGGTGCTTGTGACCATGAAGCCGGAGCTCTTCCGGGATCTGCTTTACATCAAGCTGGCATCTTCCGGCACAGCACTCTATAAGGCATCCTGTGCTGATGAGGATATCCGGGAAGTGATTACGGTTTTTGAGGATCTCATGGAAGCCGGAGAACCGGTGTATATCAGTGATCTGGTTTTGACGGGAAATGATCTTATCAGCCTCGGCGCGGCCGAAGGGCCGGAGATCGGGGAGATCTTAAACCGGATGCTGGATGCCGTACAAAAGGATCCACAGATCAATACAATGATGTATCTGATCTCTAATTTTTATAAACTTAAAAAGTAACTTTTTTGTATTTCCGGAGATAAGGAGACGTAACAAACCATGAGAGACTACAAAGCAATCTATGAAGAGTGGCTCACCAATCCGTATTTTGATGAGGAAACAAAGCAGGAACTGAAAGCAATCGCGGATGACGATAAGGAGATCATGGAGCGTTTCCATATGGATCTGGAGTTCGGTACAGCCGGTCTCAGAGGTGTGATCGGCGCCGGCACGAACCGCATGAACAAGTATGTGGTCCGCAGGGCCACGCAGGGTCTGGCAAACTATATCATTGAGCAGGGCGGACAGTCCAAGGGCGTTGCGATCGCCTATGATTCCCGCCATATGTCCATCGAGTTTTCCGATGAAGTCGCGCGTACACTTGCCGCAAACGGCATCAAGGCATACCGCTTCGAGTCACTGCGTCCGACGCCGGAGCTTTCCTATGCTGTACGCTACCTGGGCTGCATCGCCGGCATTAACATCACTGCGAGCCATAACCCGTCCAGCTACAATGGATATAAGGTATACTGGGAGGACGGCGCGCAGTTTACTCCGCCTCATGATAAAGCGGTGACCGAGCGCGTTCTCGCGATCACGGATATGTCCGTCTGCAAGACCATGTCCAAAGAGGATGCGGAAGCCGCCGGCCTGTACATTACCATCGGCAAGGAAGTTGACGATGCGTACATCGCGGAGGTTAAAAAGACTATCCTGCATCCGGAGGTCATCCGTGAGATGGCTGACAGCATCAGCATTGTTTATACACCGCTTCACGGCACAGGACATGTACCGGCAATGCGGATGATGCATGAGCTTGGCTTTACGCATGTTTATGAAGTACCGGAACAGGCAGAGCCTGACGGAGATTTCCCGACTGTGTCCTATCCGAACCCGGAGTCTCCGGCAGCATTCAAGCTCGGATTAGAGCTGGCTGAGAAAAAGCATGCGGATCTTGTGCTTGCGACTGATCCGGACGCGGACCGTCTCGGCGTCTATGTGCGCAATGATAAGGATGGCAGCTACATCCCGCTGACCGGCAATATGTCAGGTTCCCTGCTCTGCGAGTATCAGCTTTCCGAGCGCAAGGCTATGGGTACGCTTCCGGCTGACGCGTTTGTGGTCGAGTCCATCGTTTCCACGGATATGATCAAGGCAATTGCTGCAGGCTGGAATGTGGAGTCGAAGGAGGTCCTGACAGGCTTCAAGTGGATCGGAAGAGAGATTCTGAAGGCTGAAGGCGAGGGCGTCGGCCAGTATGTCTTCGGTATGGAAGAAAGCTACGGCTGCCTGATCGGCACCTATGCGCGTGATAAAGACGCGATCTCCGCGGTCACTTCCCTTTGCGAAGCAGCGGCATTCTATAAGAAGCAGGGCAAGACGCTCTGGGATGTTATGACGGAGATGTATCAGAAGTACGGATACTACCGTGAGAATGTCAAGACGATCGAGCTCAAGGGCATCGAAGGCCTGAAGATGATCGGAAAGATCATGGACACGCTCAGAGCAGATGCACCGAAGTCCTTTGGCAGCTATCATGTAGAGAGAGTCCGCGATTACGCCAACGACATTATCTGTGATCTGAGAGAGGGTCACGAGGGTGAGACATGCCCGACCGGTCTTGCCAAGTCCAATGTTCTCTATTTCGAGCTGAATGACAACGCATGGGTCTGCGTCCGTCCGTCCGGAACCGAACCGAAGCTGAAGTTCTATACCGGAGTAAAGGGCAGAGATGCTGCAGATGCCGAAAAACTGAACAAGGCTTTGCTCGAGGATATAAGTGAAAAGATCGACAAGATCATGGATTGAGCAGCAAGTAAAACCAACGATATAGACTAACCTTTTGTGCAGGTCCGGAGCCGGCATGGCGCCGGACCTCATTTACTGTATTATCCCCTGATAATGAAGGCAGATAAGGGCAATCTGAATACGATAAAGCAGCATTCGGGACGAAAGAGGGACTTCCGTCTGGATAATCTGCGGGGCGTGCTGATCCTGATCGTTGTGATCGGGCATTTTCTGCTGCCGATGGAACGAACGCGGCTTGTAACTGGGCTGATTTACGCGATCTATGTGTTTCATATGCCCTGCTTTATGATCGTATCGGGATGCCTTGCGGGGTCTGTCTATAAAAACGGAAGGTTCCGATGGGGGAAGATCGTACAGCTTCTATGGCTGTATGTGGTTTACGAGATCATTGTTAATATTACGGAAGGGCTGCTGGCGGGGCAGATCCCGCCGATTCCTGACTTTCTGCATGAAAGCGGGGCTCCGTGGTATCTTTTATCGCTTGCGACGTATTATATGACTATCCCGGTCTTCCACAAGCTGAAGGGAAGCCCTGCGCGGAATCTTGTAGTGCTGTGCGCCATGATGGCCGTGGTCTCTTTTGCAAAGTATTTCATCCATGTCGGTGATTTTCTGGCGCTTGACCGCACACTGACGCTTCTGCCGTTTTTTTATGCCGGCTACTATACGTCGCACAGTTCGGCAGACTCTTTCTTTCAAAAACCGGTGCGCTGGGCTGCCGGCGCTTTGGCCCTGATCATTCTGGCCGTCGTCCTTTGCTGTACCTACGATCATTTCATGAAATATCACCTGGTCGTTTACGGCGCGGACTATACACGTTATCTCCCGGAGATGTGGGGATATCTCTGGGCACTCAATCTGTTCTGGTATCTGCTGGCATTTACCGTTTCATTCGGACTTGCCGCACTGACACCGGACCGGGAGATGTCACTTTTGACCTATCTCGGGAAAAATACACTCCAGATCTATATTCTGCACAGGCCGATCCGTGATCTGATGCAGTACTTCGGCTTCTATGAGGCCGTCAGCGCACATAATAAACTTCATGTGGCGGGAGTTATCCTGCTCAGCATACTGCTGACGCTTGTGCTTAGTGCGAAGCCGCTGACTATCGCTTTTACAAAACTCCGTTCGGTTTTTGACCCCTTGCTTGAAAAATGCGGAGCGTTATGATAAAATTATTTACTACTTTTTGAACATTTGCATTTGGAGGATCAGATGGCATTATTTTCATTTATGTCCAATGATATAGGTATAGATCTCGGAACAGCCAGCATATTGGTATATATCAAGGGCCGCGGCGTGGTTCTCAGGGAGCCGTCCGTCATCGCTGTCGACCGTGATACGGGCAATGTTGTCGCATATGGTGAGGACGCACGGCTGATGCTCGGCCGTACGCCGGGCAACTTAAAGGCGGTCCGTCCGTTACGGCAGGGCGTGATCTCCGACTATACCCTGACAGAGAAGATGCTGAAGCATTTTATCGATAAGGCAGTCGGCAGACGTACGCTCAGAAAGCCGAGAGTCGCGGTATGTATTCCCTCCGGAGCAACGGAGGTTGAGAAGAAGGCGGTCGAGGACGCAACCTATCAGGCAGGCGCGCGTGAGGTTACGATCATTGAAGAGCCGGTTGCGGCAGCGATCGGTGCCGGAATCGATATTTCCAAGGCGTTCGGCAACATTGTCGTGGATATCGGCGGCGGTACATCGGATATCGCCGTGATCTCGCTCGGCGGTCCGGTCGTTTCCGAGTCTGTCAAGGTAGCCGGTGACGACTTTGATGAGGCCGTGATCCGCTATATGCGTAAAAAGCATAACCTTCTGATCGGTGAACGCACCGCAGAGGATATCAAGATCGGTGTCGGCTGCGTTTATAAGCGCCCCGAGAACCTGGTCATGGAAGTGCGTGGCCGCAACCTGGTCACCGGACTTCCCAAGACGGTGCAGGTCACTTCTGATGAAACGATGGAGGCATTTGCCGACGCGGCTTCACAGATCGTCAATGCTGTACATAATGTATTGGAGCGTACTCCGCCGGAATTGGCTTCAGACATTTATGAAAGAGGCATCATTCTGACAGGCGGCGGTTCGCTGGTCTACGGACTCGATAAGCTGATCGAGGAAAAGACCGGCATCACGACCATGGTGGCAGAGGATCCGCTTTCCTGTGTCGCAATCGGTACAGGCCGCTTCATTGAGCTGGTCAACAACCAGGATGAAGAGTAAGATACGTGAGCAGTATCAGAGCATATATCGAAAACATCATATATTATAATGAGGATAACTATTACGCAGTTCTGGAGGCTTCGGCGGGCAGCTCGCTGATCACACTGGTCGGTCATTTTCCGTACATCAGCGCGGGCGAATCCATCGAAGCCGAAGGAGAGTACACTTCGCACCCTGTCTATGGGGAGCAGTTTTCCGTCAGTTCATTTCAAGTTACGGCCCCGGAAGGCGCAGATGCCATCGAACGGTATCTCGCCGGGGGCGCGATCAAGGGGATCGGCCCTGCGCTTGCAAAGCGCATCGTTAAGAAATTCAAAGCAGATACATTTCGAATCATAGAAGAAGAACCGGAGCGTCTGGCAGAGATCAAGGGCATCAGCGAACACATGGCGATGCTGATCAGTGAGCAGGCGCAGATCAAGCGTGGCATGCGGGACGCTGTTATGTACATGCAGCAGTTCGGCATCGGCTCCGGTCTTGCGAACCGTATTTATGAAAAATACGGGCCCGCGTTATACGCGATCCTGAACAGCAACCCGTACCGGCTCGCAGAAGACATGGATGGAATAGGTTTCCGTACGGCTGACAGGATCGCCATCAAAATGGGCATTGAAGCTGACTCGGAGTTCCGTATCCGCTGCGGTCTTCTGTACGTGCTGACGCTGGCTGCCGCTGACGGGCATACATGGCTTCCGAAGGATATGCTCCGCAGTCGTACGGAAGAGCTGTTGGATCTGCGCGTTACGGACATGGACCGGTTCCTGATGGACCTGCAGATCGACGGACGGATCGTGATGGTGGAAAAACCTGTTCTCACGTCATTTGAGGGGGGACAGACAACAGATGCATCGCCGGGGTCGGCGGGATGCCACAAAGCTGGAACAGATCCCAGCGAACTGTATGTGAGCGCCGGATCTGTCCATGCAGAGCTGAGTTTCGCAGGCTGCCCCGGCAGCCGAGGACTGTTTGAAGCGACTGGCGCCCGCCGCCCATCAGGCGATGCCGGCACCGATAGCATGACAGAAATCCCCGAGCCTGAGCAATGGCCCAATCGCCAGCCCGAGGGAGAGACCCAGGTCTATCTGTCCGCGTACTACTACACGGAGCGCAACATCGCGGAACGGCTGCATGCGCTGGCGATTCACGGGGAAAGCGACGAGGCGTTTGTAGATCAGAGGATTCGGAAGATCGAAAGGGAGACCGGGATCGAGCTGGATGACATGCAGCGGGAAGCAGTCCGAGCCTCTGTTAATCACGGCCTGCTGATCCTGACAGGCGGACCGGGAACCGGCAAGACGACAACGATCAATACATTGATCCGGTTTTACGCGGAGGACCACGATGAGATCATGCTGGCGGCACCGACCGGAAGAGCCGCGAAGCGCATGACCGAAGCGACAGGACAGGAAGCAAAGACGATTCACCGTATGCTGGAGTATACGGGCGTGCCGGAGCAGGGCAATGCGCCGGGGAGCACGTCAAGTTATGAGGGAACCAGGCAGGGCCTTGACGGGGAAGCTGTGCCCTACGGCGGCGCAGGCAATGCCGGCGGAGCCGGATCTACTTCCGGCAAAGGCCGCTTTATGCGTGATGAGAAGGATCCCCTGGAAGCTGAAGTACTGATCATCGATGAGATGTCCATGGTAGATATCTTTTTGATGGACGCACTGCTGAAGGCAGTCGTACCAGGTACGAGAGTGATCCTGGTCGGTGACTCCAATCAGCTTCCGAGCGTGGGCGCGGGCAATGTGCTGCGTGACCTGATAAGTTCGGGATGCTTTGAGACAGTCTGCCTGACACACATTTTCCGCCAGGCAGCGCAGTCGGATATCGTGTTGAACGCGCATCGGATCAACAACGGCGAGAAGGTGGATCTGGGCAAGCGGAGTGATGATTTCCTGTTTATCCGAAGCACCAGGCCTGAAAGCATCATCAGCGCGGTAAAAACACTGATCACGGATAAGCTTCCCGGTTATGTGGACTGCGATCCTCTGGATATACAGATCCTTTGCGCGACAAGGAAGGGCGCGCTCGGCGTGGAACTTCTGAACAGGGATCTGCAGGCGTATCTCAACCCGCCGTCAAAAGATAAGGCAGAGCGGAAGTCCGGAGAGATGGTACTTCGTACCGGTGACAAGGTCATGCAGATCAAAAATGATTATGATCTGGAATGGACCAGATATGATGACCGGGGCATGCCGATGGAGCACGGGTCAGGGGTATTTAACGGTGATATCGGAAGGATCGGGAAGATCGACGATCTCGCGGATACCGTGACCGTCATCTATGATGATAATCGCTATGTTAAGTATGACCGCAAGCAGATCCAGAATGTAGAACTTGCTTACGCGGTGACGGTACACAAATCGCAGGGCAGTGAGTATCCGGCTGTGGTCATGCCGATGTACCGCGGTCCGCATCTGCTGATGAACCGAAACCTTCTGTATACAGCCGTGACGCGTGCCCGGAAATGCGTATGCATGGTCGGTCTGCCGCAGGTATTTGAGGAAATGGAACGAAACGAAAGTGAAAGTAAACGATATACAGGTCTTCGGGACAGAATTGTGGAAAGATATTCTGTTTCCGCCGAGATGCCCGGTATGTAAAGACGTGATACCGATCGACCGGCGCAGTGCCCACTACCGGATGAAGATCCGTTCATCCGCCGGTGGGGACGGCATAAGAGCCGGGACGATGTGCAGGGATGTAACAGCAGCTGAATCCTGCCGGCGGGAGATCTCCCGTACGGCAGGCCCGGCTGATACACGATCTGTATTCTCTGATCTGTTTAACAGCTATATATGTCCGGAATGTCTTTCCGATTTTTTCTATATTCAGAAACCTTACTGCCGCAAATGCGGTAAGCAGCTGCTTGGATCCGGGACCCCGGAGAGCAGACAAAAAGGCCCTGCAGGAACGCAGGGTCTGCTTTGCCGTGACTGCGCGGCAAAGGAACGAAGCTTTCGGGAATGCCGCTGTCTGGCAGTCTATGACGATGTTATGCAGGAGATCCTGACTAACATAAAGTACAGGGGCAGGAAAGAGTATACGCAGCTGATGGGTCTTCTTGCGGCTTGGCGTCTGGGACCATGGATCGCAGCAGTGCGGCCGGATGCTTTCGTGCCGGTCCCGGTGCACCCGGAAAGAAAGCAGGTGAGAGGCTATAACCAGGCGGAGCTGCTCGCGGAAGAACTGTCACAGGCACTATATTATACGGGCGGATCCGGAAACGGGAAGATCCCGGTGCGTACGGATCTTCTGATCCGCGCGAAAAAAACAACGGCACAGAAAGAACTGAACGCCGATCAGCGTCTGATGAATCTCCAGGGGGCATTTGCCGTAACAGGGAAGATCACCGGACACCCGCGCCTGATGATCATCGATGATATCTATACGACCGGATCTACACTCAACGCATGTTCGGAGGTGCTGCTGCGCGCAGGAGCAGCGGAAATTTACGGACTCTGCATGGCTGCCGGAACAGACAGCTGATGAAAACGGGCC